>CAZKZE010000029.1:28597-30836 GCA_964557165.1 uncultured Woeseiaceae bacterium | reverse complement strand
CAGAAAAGAGAGGAGCGGTTGAGTCAACAGCCACGTGACCTGAGCGTTGAGCCTGTGGATTGGAAGCTAATTCTCAAGTACGCCGCAGCTATTGTGGTCGCTTTGTACTTGTCAAGATTCGCTTACACTCTTATGCGGGCCGGTGTAGCAGATGATCATGCCGTTCTTGCCGTTCTTGTTTTCCCAATTGTCCTGCTCATTGGACTGACTGCCGCGGCGATGCAAGTAAGAACAGAGCGTAGTAGGCACGCGCTTCTCATAGCAATTATTGTGTGGTTCGTAGATGGTCTGCCGGTACTTTTCTATACTGGATTTGCTGCTTTTTGGAACTATGTGCCGATCATCGTTGTGTATGTTCTTTTGGGCTTAGTCGCAACGGTATTTTCGTTCGCCTTTGTTCGACCCGAAAAGGCTTAGTTGGTTAGATCCGATTGGTAACTCAGGACCTGCCCGGGGTTTGATGATCACCTGCTAGTGTCCGCTTCTGGCCGTTAGCAGAAGTTCGCCTGGTTCACGCTATAATTTCTGCTTCTGACTCAAAGCAGCCTGTCAATTCCACCACGTGAGGTGTGTCAATTACCGATGACCAAGTATGAACTGGGCGAGCTAGTCGCCGAACGAAAGCTTGATTTTGTCGTCGACAATGCGACCAATATCCCATGTTTTGTTAGGGTTGGCAGGCCCGTCCAGATAGACGAAGACACTTGGATATGTCCGTATCAAATTGAAGTGGGCGATCGTATACGAACGCTTGGGATGCACGGTATCGATTCTTTGCAGGCGCTCGTTCTGACTATGAAAACTCTGGATGTCGAAATTGCACACGTTGCGAAGATGTGTAACGCCTCCGTTCAGTATCTTGAGGGCAGTCACAACTCAGTATCCGACCCTTAATCCAGTTTCTTCAACGGCTGCTTCTGGCCGGAAGCAGCCGGTCGTCAATCCCCGAAAGCAGACATTTGAGCGGCTGGTTTCGCGAATAGCTGCCGTTCAGTCCGGACGTCCCGGCGTCATGTAAATATCGATACGTCGATTCAGACCGCGTCCGAAACGCGTTGAATTATCCGCGACCGGCAGCGATGAGCCGGCGCCCGAGACGATGATTCGATCAGGTGCAATTCCCATCGTGTCGAGATAGGACGCGACGGCTCTGGCGCGTTCCAGGCTGAGCTGTTGATTCATGGTTTCGTCGCCCGATGAATCCGTGTGGCCTGTTATTGAAATAGTCGAGTCCCGGCAGGCATCGGCTAACGCGACAACCCGGTCCAGCACCGGGTAGGCAGACGACCGAAAATCGGTCCCCGATTCCTCGAACTCGATCGCACCAATCTCGACCGCCACAAATTTACGTGCGCACATCTCGCGGGATATCGCGCCGGTTGCGACGCGTTCAAATCGAACATCGAGTATCGCCGATTCGGGCAGCGTGCTCCTGAGTGGCTGCAAGCGCATCTCAGCCGCCGCTTCACTCGGCACCAAACCGCGGACGCTCAGTTGGTTGGTTCTCAGTATTGCGGTGGGCGACTCGATTGCCACGAGAGCGGTCAGCAACTCGGTCGTAGCCCGATCCCACCAGTCAGGTGCGACGCCAAGCGGACGGAAATCTGCGCGCAGCGCCGCGTCGGGAAAATTTGTGGCCGCTGCCTGCCGGAGCTGTTCTTCGTGCTGATCCGAGACGGTGTTTCCCGCAAGTAGCAGCGTCCCCCGGCGCAAGGAGACTTCGAACACGGCCGGCTCAGCAGCCGAGTAGGCAGCAGTTGCGGGCTCGGATTCGCCCCTTCCCGTGTCGAGTTGCATGGAAATGACGATCCCACAGACAAGGACCAGCAGTGCTGCAGCGGTTCGAAGTTTGTGCTTCAAGGGTCAGGCGCGAACAGCCTGATCCAGCAGTGCGCGCGCCTGTCCGATCCAGTCCTCGCGATAGATGCGACTGTGAAAGCCTTTCAGGCGCTTCGCGACGCGGTCGATGTCGTATTCACTCATGTCGGCAATCTGCTGAAAATTGAAGATTCCAATCTCATTGAGCGTCTTCTCAATCGCCGGCCCGACGCCTTTGATCTTCTTGAGATTGTCGCGCTGAGTGTGAGGCTCCGACTCCGGATCAGATTCCGGAACCGCCTCCGGCGACGCTTCGAGCGCGTCTTCCTGTTCAAGTTCGTCATCGGCTTCATCGTCATCAATTTCATCGTCTTCGACGGCAACAACGTCGTCTTCATCCGGGTCTTCATCCTGATCGCCG
>CAZKZE010000029.1:0-28497 GCA_964557165.1 uncultured Woeseiaceae bacterium | reverse complement strand
ATCGTCTTCGACGGCAACAACGTCGTCTTCATCCGGGTCTTCATCCTGATCGCCGACGTCCTCGAATACCTCATCAAATTCGCTTGCCGCGCTTGCCTCATCATCCGGCTCGAGAGCTACGTCTTCCGCAGGATCATTGGAAGCATCGAGACCGTCCGTCAACTCGTCGGGATCGTGCACCGCCTCGATACGCGTCTGGTCGTCCCCGGCCAGATCCTGAGCGCCCTCGAGCTCACGAATACGTTCACGGGCTTCGGCAAGTTCCTGCTCGAAGCGTTCGGCTTCCTCGTTGCGCACCCGGAATCTCTCAATCAGAGGCGGCAGGCGGTTCTGCCAGTTCTCGAGTTCCTGGTTTAGCTTGTCGATGCGCGCATCTTTCTGGCGCAGGACATCCTCGCCAACACTGTTCGCTTCCATGTCCGACTGCAGTTGCTTGCGCTCGTTGACCGCAACTTCGAGATTGCTGCGAATATCCTTGATTTCACGTTGCAACTCATCGCGTCGTTCGAACGCCTCCTGCACCGCGACAGACAGTTCCTTGGCGCGATTCTTGGCGTCAGCGTGCGAGGCCTGGAACTGGCTCACCTGTTCCATGAGGCCCTTGTTCTGATCGACCAGGCGGTCGTGTTCCTTGCGTTGTGCCTCGATCTGTTCCTTCCAGCCGAGGCTCACGGCTGTCTTTTCCTGCTCGGACCGGTTACCGCGGATAATCCAGCCAGCCACAGCGCCGACAATCGCTGCGATCGCCAGCAACGCGACATGTAGGACGGTAATTTCAGGCATACAGCATTCCTGTATTAGCTATGGCACCATCGAAGATCACATAAGATCATAATTTTACAGCAGTATTCACGAAGCGATCCACTTTGGAAACCCCATGACCGCACATCCGGTGGCAGAAGACCTGTTTATCGACGGACCGGTCGGTCGCCTTGAGGCGGTCGTCGAGCGTCCGGGCGAAGGGGCACTGGAAGGCTGTGCTGTCGTTTGCCATCCGCATCCACAGCACGGCGGCACCATGCATAACAAAGTCGCGCATACCCTCGCACGTGCGTTCGTGCGATCAGGTTATGAAACTCTGCGCTTCAACTTCCGAGGGACCGAGGACAGCGAGGGACGTTTTGACAATGGCATTGGCGAGCTGGACGACGCGCTCGCCGCTATCGAATGGATGCGCGCAAGGCACGGACCGTACCCGCTATGGCTCGCCGGATTCTCATTTGGTGCGGCGATAGCAGTGAAAGCGGCTGTCGCCACTCACGTTGACGGATTGGTCAGCGTTGCGCCGGCAATCAGCCGATTCGCGACTGGCCTCGATTCGCAACCGCAATGCCCCTGGCTCGTAGTCCAGGGAGACGAAGACGAACTCGTGGATGTCGAAGAGACCGTTGAGTGGATGGACAGCCTCGAGCCGGGACCGGAGCTTCTTATCATTCCGGGTGGTGAGCATTTCTTTCATGGTCGCCTTGCCGAACTCAGGAACGCGGTCATGGAGTTCATTGCGGTATAAAAAAAGCCGGGCAATGCCCGGCTTTTTTGACGACGATGGGACAGTTTCCGAATTCGCTGAATTCGCAGAACTGTCCCCTTATCGTGGCGGTTCTTAGACCATGTCTTTCAGGCCTTTAAGTGCCGAAACCTTCACAACTTTCGTTGCAGGCTTGGCCTTGAACATCATCTCTTCGCCCGTGAACGGGTTTACGCCCTTACGAGCCTTGCGTGCCGGTTTCTTGACGACACGCATCTTCAGAAGACCGGGGATGCTGAACATGCCCGGGCCGCCACGACCGCCAAGGTTCTTCTTGATCTGGCCGTTCAATGATTCGAAAACGGCCGCAATGTCCTTGCGCGTCAGACCTGTGTCGTCGACGATCTTTGCGTAAATTTCAGACTTGGTAGGTGGCTTTTTGGTGTTCGCTGCCATGAAAAACTAACTCCTAGAAAATGACGAAACGGGCTTGCGCCCGCTGTGAAAGCGCAGCGACGATAACACTTTTTATGACCCGGCGTAAGCGCAAAAAGGCCTTTTTTTCTAGGTATTTTTGCGATACTGCGATGCAACAAAAAACGGGCGCATTTGCGCCCGTTCCTGAGTGCTTGTCAATCCGAAATGTCGTCAGTTATCAGTGTAAAACTGGCGCTTGAAACGAACGTCCGAGGAGGTGTCTTCGCCATCGGGTTGTACATTGATATCGAAGATCAGGGTTTCGCGATTCGCCACGGGCGTCTCACCAATATAGTAGATGGCAACCACATCACCGGGTTCCTCGATCTTGCGCATTGTGACGTTCTTGAGTTGGCCGGTGAGGTTGACCGTCTTGACTGTGACTGCGCCGCTGACAGGCATGTTGTCTGCTTCGCGAAGGATGGACACGTTCAACATCGCTCGGTTCTTGCTGCGAACGATGTTGTAAGCACGCGCAACCTCGGGCGGTAGCTGGTCGGTGGACTGTGCACTGAAGTGGACGACGTAGTCGCCGATGTCTGCAGATGTCGCGCCGGCTGGTTGTGCCTCGGGCACATTTGCAGAGTCGCCACCACCCCCGCACGCGGCCAGCATCGTAAGCGACGCAAAAGAGATCAGAGTTCTCGCCAATGTCATGAAACCATCCCCTCTTTTTTTAATCACTATAAACCATTCGGGGCGTTCCTGACGAGATACCGGACTCTGGGCGCCACCCAGCTTCTCGATCACACGGGCAGCAACTTGAAACCCATGACGACGATGCGTAACGCAGTAAGCAGGATCATCGCGAACAGCGGCGACAGATCCAGGCCGCCCATTGGCGGCAGCAGTCGCTGGAACGGCCGCAATACAGGATCGGTCAGCGAGTGAATTAGCGCGAGAATCGGATTATAGCCACCCGGCGAGATCCAGCTAAGAATGACGCGAATCAGGATCGCGAAGATAAAGAGGTTCATCACGAGCAACACGAGGTTCACAGCGGTCGTCACAGCGATGTCCATCAACGTGGCGCGTTCCGACAAACCCATGATCATCAGCAGAACCACGATCGTGATGTACTGGATGATAAAGGCAACGAGTACGGTCGCGGTGTCAACGCGACCAATTGGCGGCACGATCCGTCGCAGCGGCACGACGACAGGTGACGTCAGCTTGAGAATGGCTTGCGCGATCGGATTGCGAAAGTCGGCGCGGAACAATGGCAGCAGTAGTCTCAACAACAGGACGAAAAGGTACAGCTGCGCGAGCGTGTTGATGATAAAGACAATGGCGGTTGAAACATTCGATGGCATTGGTCAGTCTTTTCCGGCTTCGTGCGCCTGGTCGGCGAGATCGACAGCGCGATCACGCGCCGCCACAACAGCAGCGCCGAAGATATCACGAAAATCTGTGCCGTCGAGGAAGTCGAACGCGGCTGCCGTCGTGCCGCCGGGAGAGCGTACGCGTGCAATGAGCGAGTCCATTGTCTCACCCGACTGCTCCGCCATCTCGCCTGCACCGCGTGCTGTCTCGAGCACCAGCGCCAGGGCATCGTCATAAGACAGTCCAAGATCGACTGCTACCTTCACGAGCATGTCGGTGAGCAGGTAGAAGTACGCGGGACCCGTACCCGAAACGGCTGTGACCGTATCGATGTCTTCTTCCGTGTTGACTCGAACAACCGGACCCGTCGTAGAAATGATGTTGGTCGCGGCGCGAAGTTGTTTCTTCGAAGTATGTTCATTGGCGTACAGGGCGGAGATGCCTAGCTGCAGCAGGGCTGGCTGGTTCGGCATAACGCGGACCACCGGCAACGTCCCGCCCAACCAGGTCTCAATATCTGTGGCACGAACACCCGCGGCAATCGATATGACCAGCGGCCTGGTCTGCTGCACCAGCGACGCCAGCGGCTTGCATACGTCGCACAGGATCTGTGGTTTGACGGCGAGTACGATGCATTCGGCTTCGCGGACTGCGTCTTCGTTCTGCTCGTGGATCTCCGCCCCCGGCAGTTCCACCGCGAGACTCTCGCGGTGTTCTGCCAGCGGCTCCGAGACCAGCACGTGATGTGGCGCATAACCTGCTGCGAGCATGCCGCCAGCGAGTGCCCGTGTCATATTGCCGCCACCGACGTACGCGACTTTTCCGTAATCCATATTGTTCCAACCTTCAGGTTCTGGCGCCAAACACCGCCGTGCCTATTCGCACGATCGTGGCGCCTTCGAATATTGCTGCCCGATAGTCGCCCGACATACCCATCGACAGCGTGTCCGTATCGATGCCGGCGCTTCTCAACTGTTCGGCCCGTTCGCGCAGTGCTGCGAAAGGCACGCGCTGTTCGTCGAACTCGGTCCGTATCGCTGGCAGGCACATAAGGCCGCGCAGACGCAGATTCGGCAACTCGGCACAGGCTGCAGCTAATTCTGGCAACGCGGCTGGCGCGACGCCAGCCTTGGATTCTTCGTCATCGATATTGATCTGCAGGCAGACATCGAGGGGCGGATCGCCGGCCGGTCGCTGTTCGGACAGGCGACGCGCTGTCTTGATCTTGTCGATTGTGTGCACCCAGTCAAAGTTTTCCGCGACCACGCGTGTTTTATTACTCTGCAGGTGCCCGATGAAGTGCCAGGTAAGGTCCAGATCGGCCAATGCCTCAATCTTGTCGACACCCTCCTGAACGACATTTTCGCCGAAATCACGCTGCCCGGCGGCAGCCGCTTCGCGGATCTTCGCAAGGGGTTGTTTTTTGCTCACAGCCAGCAATCGGATGTCCGCCGGGTTTCGGCCGGCTTCGATCGCCGATTTATGCAGCAAATCACTGATTAAAGCTAAGTTTTCCGTGACTCCTATCACGTTTTAGTCCGGTTGCTTCGCTATACTAGGCTCTTGTCTGCTCCGGGTTATGGTAAGTCCAGAGTTCATCAAAGAGGGAGAAATATGGCCGTCGACGTTGCCCAACTGTTGTCGTTCGCGGTGAAAAACAACGCTTCTGACCTGCACCTGTCCGGCGGGGTGCCACCCATGATTCGCGTTGATGGCGACATCAAGCGCGTCAATATGCCGGCGCTGACCCACAAAGACGTCAATAGCATGGTGTACGACATCATGAATGACAAGCAGCGCAAGGACTACGAGGAATTCCTCGAGACCGACTTCTCTTTCGAGATTCCGAAGCTGGCACGCTTTCGCGTCAACGCGTTCAACCAGAATCGCGGCTCCGCAGCGGTTTTTCGTACCATTCCTTCTGAAATCCTGACCCTTGATGATCTGGGCGCACCGCCGATATTCAAGGATCTTGCCATGCACCCGCGCGGCATCGTCCTGGTAACCGGACCGACGGGTTCGGGTAAGTCCACCACGCTGGCAGCGATGGTCGACTACATCAACGACAATAAACCCGATCACATTCTCACGATCGAGGACCCAATCGAGTTCGTGCATGAATCCAAGAAATCCTTGGTGAACCAGCGCGAAGTTCATCGCGATACGCTCGGATTCAACGAGGCGCTCCGCTCCGCATTACGCGAAGACCCCGACATCATTCTTGTCGGTGAGCTGCGCGATCTCGAGACCATTCGCCTGGCCCTGACGGCCGCCGAAACCGGTCACCTGGTCTTCGGTACGCTGCATACGAGCTCGGCATCGAAAACCATTGACCGTATTGTCGATGTGTTCCCTGCAGCTGAAAAAGAGATGGTACGTGCGATGTTGTCGGAGTCACTGCGCTCGGTTATTTCGCAAACGCTGCTGAAGAAGATCGGTGGTGGCCGGATTGCCGCCCACGAAATCATGGTTGGCACGCCGGCCATTCGAAACTTGATCCGCGAAGGCAAGATCGCGCAGATGTACTCGGCTATTCAAACGGGACAAGTCGCGGGTATGCAGACGCTCGACCAGAACCTGGCCGAACTGATGCAAAAAGGCCTGATCAACAAGGAAGAGGCACGCTTCCGGGCTGTCAACAAGGAAAATTTCTAAAAGGCGGCGCTGACGCGGCCTGATGGGAGACGAGAAAGATGGAACGCGAACAAGCGGTACGATTGACGCAAAACCTGCTGCGCAAGATGGTCGAACGCGATGGTTCGGACCTTTTCCTGACGTCGGGATTCCCGCCGGCGATCAAGGTTGACGGCGCAATCCACAAGGCGACCGACACCCCACTGTCGACCGACCAGGCGACGATGATGGTTCGTTCGATCATGAACGACAAGCAGATCAAGGAATTCGACGCTACCAAGGAATGTAACTTCGCAATCGCCCCACAGGGTATCGGCCGTTTTCGTGTGAGTGCGTTTATCCAGCAGGGCATGGTTGGCGCCGTACTGCGTACGATTACGACGGAAATTCCGACACTCGAAGATCTCAATCTACCGCCGATCCTGAAGGACATCGTGATGAACAAGCGAGGCTTGTGCATCGTTGTCGGTGGCACGGGCTCCGGCAAATCTACGACGCTCGCGGCGATGATAGGGCATCGCAACGAGAATTCCCGCGGTCATATCATTTCGATCGAGGATCCGGTCGAGTACGTCCACCCGCACCAGGGCTGCGTCATTACGCAGCGCGAAGTCGGTGTAGACACAGATTCCTGGCACGCGGCGCTCAAGAACACGCTGCGCCAGGCACCTGATGTCATCCTGATCGGCGAGATTCGTGACAAGGAGACGATGGAGTACGGCATCCAGTTTGCCGAGACTGGCCACCTCTGCCTCGCCACGCTGCATGCGAACAGTGCTAACCAGGCACTGGACCGTATTATCAACTTCTTCCCCGAGGAGCGCCGCCAGCAACTGCTGATGGATCTCTCGCTGAACACCAAGGCATTCGTCTCTCAACGATTGATACCGCGAGAGGGCGGCATCGGCCGTATCGCCGCGATGGAAATCCTGCTCAACACGCCGTTGATCCAGGACCTCATCTTCAAAGGCGAAGTCGGCCAGATCAAGGAGATCATGGCCAAGTCGACCCGACTCGGCATGCAGACCTTCGACCAGGCCCTGTTCCTGCTGTATGAGGACGGCACGATTTCCTACGAAGAGGCCATGCGCAATGCGGATTCGAAGAACGAGCTGCGCCTGCGTATCAAACTTGAAAGTAAGCGCGACTCGTCGATTGCCGACCAGCAGTCGGAGAGCCTGCGCATCATGGAAGAAGACACAGCTCAGACTTTCTGAGCGCAAGGATTGCCTGACAAATGAACGTTAAACCGCTGCTCAAGTTGATGGTAGAGAAGAAGGCCTCGGACCTTTTCTTTGCTCCGTACGCACCGGCCAAGATCAAGATCGAAGGCAAGATCATTCCGGTCAACAAACTCGAAATGACGCCCAAGATGGTCAAGCAGGCGGCACTCGAACTCATGACCCAGGAGCAGATGGAGACGTTCACCAAGGAACTGGAGATCGACTTCGCGCTTTCGGAAGATGGTCTCGGCCGTTTCCGTGTCAACGTCTTCCACCAGCGCGGCAACGTCGCCATGGTGCTGCGATTCATTACGGCCGAACTCCCGACGCTTGACGAGCTCGGCATGCCGATACAGCTGAAAGAACTCGTCATGTTGAAACGCGGCCTGATCCTGATGGTGGGCGCGACGGGTGCCGGTAAGTCGACAACACTGGCCGCGATGATCAATCACCGCAATGAGAAGACCTCGTCGCACATCATTACGATCGAGGATCCGATTGAATTCCTGCACCCGAACAAGCAGTCGATCGTCAATCAGCGCGAAGTCGGCCTGGATACGGTGTCCTATAACCGCGCACTGAAGAGTGCGATGCGCGGTGCGCCGGACGTCATTCAGATCGGTGAGATTCGCGATACTGAATCAATGCGCGCCGCACTGGATATGGCGGGCACAGGTCACCTCGTACTCGCGACCGTGCACTCGAACAACGCACCGGAAACGCTCGACCGCGTGATCAACCTGTTCCCGCAGGAGCAGCACGGCCAGGTATTTATGGATATCGCGCACTACCTGCGCGCCATCCTGTCGCAGCGTCTTGTGCGCGCCCGTAACGGCAAGCTTGTCGCGGCAGTCGAGCTCATGCTCAATACGCCGCACATCAAGGACCTGATCCTGAAGGGCGATATCTCGGCCGTGAAAGAAGCGCATAAGGACTCGGGCGAACAGGGAATGCAGAACTTCGACGAGGCGCTGTTGCAGCTCTACAAGGACGGCACGATCACGCTCGAAGAAGCCATGTCGCACGCCGATTCACGCTCTAACCTTGAAGCCAAGGTCAACTTCGGCGGCTAATCCCACACCACGGTCGCCGCGTCGAAAACGGGACCATCAACGCAGACACGTTTCATGGCATCACCATCGGGTGTGGCGATCCTGACCGCGCAGCCTGCGCAACCACCGACCGCACAGGCCATGAACTCCTCGAGCGATACCTGGCAGGGCAGCTCGTAACGTGCCGCCAGATCGGCAACCGCCTTGAGCATGGGTGTCGGGCCGCAGGCAAAGACCCCTACCCTGGCTAGTTCCTCAGCTGACAAGGTCGCGAGCCACTGGTCTGCGAGGTCCGTAACGTAGCCATTGTGGCACCCGTTGTAACCCTGCAGGCTGGTTAGCCTCGTCGGTATGCCCCAGCTTTCGAGCAGTGGCATCGTGCTGGATACTTCATCGGGAACGCCGGCAATTTGCAGCGACGATTTTTGCAACTCAAACGGGAACGGAATTTCCGAGCCGAGAATTGCGAACGGTTTCCAGTCCTCATCACTCTGGCGGAGCCAGTCGGCGATATAAACCATCGGTGGAATACCCACGCCACCCCCGATCAGGAGCGTGTTCGGTCGCTCGGCAGACATCCGGAACGGTTGGCCGATCGGACCGAGCACACTGACTAAATCACCGGGTTCCTTTTGCGACAACAGCCGTAGTCCCTGGCCGACGATCTTGTAGAGAATCTCAATCCAGTCGTCGCCGACCCGCATGATTGAAAGTGGCCGGCGCATCGGCAGCGATTCGTCGCAGGTGATATGCACGAAACTGCCGGGCTCCGCCGCCACCGCGCACTTGGGTGCACGAATGCGCATGATGAACTGCTCACCGGGAAACGTATCGACGGACAGGACTTCCCCGTCCTCGATGAAGATCGTGTCTCTATTTGCCTGGGCTTTTTTCTGTGCTGCCGTTGTCACCGCGCTGCCATGGTCTTGCCGACGCGATCGAGTACGGCCATGCGGATGGCAACCCCGTTGGTTACCTGCTGAGTGATAACCGACTGCGGACCATCGGCCAATGATCCTTCGATTTCGATGCCGCGGTTCATCGGGCCCGGGTGCATGATGATCGCGTCCGGCTTCGCGGCTTTCATGCTCTCGTGGCTAACGCCGAAGTTGGCGAAGTACTCGTCGATGCCGGGTATGCCGTCGAGGTTGCCAATGCGTTCGCGTTGAATGCGCAGCGCCATTACGACATCGGCGTCTTTGAGACCCTCCTCGAGGTTGTCGAGGATTCGTGCTCCCGGAACACTGTCGGCGTCAGGCGCAAGTACCGGCGGCGAGATAAGCCGGATCTCGCCTATGCCCAGCGTTGTCAGTGCCTGGGTCGCCGACATGGCCACGCGCGAATGGCGGATATCGCCCACGATCGCGACGGCCAGGTTCTCAAAGTCCTCCTTGTGCTGACGTATCGTCATTACATCGAGCAGACCCTGCGTCGGGTGCGACACGTCCGATTCGCCGGCATTCAGGATGCTGACGTGCGGCAGGACGTGCCTTGCGATATAGGCCGGCACGCCGGCGCTCGCATCGCGGACAACCATGACGTCGACCTGCATTGCCTCGAGCGTGTAAATCGTGTCGAGGATGCTCTCGCCCTTCTTGCGAGACGAGGTATTGACGTCCAGGTTCAGGACATCTGCACCGAGACGATGCCCCGCGAGATCAAACGACGCGCGTGTGCGCGTGCTTGCCTCGAAGAACAGGTTCGCGACCGTGCGACCGGCGAGCGAGCGACCGCGCGCGGGTAATTCGCCGGGTTCCGTCAGGTAACCTGTCGCATCGTCGAGAATGTCTGTGAGCAGTGCCTTGTCGAGACCTTTGAGGGTCAGGAGGTGGCGCAGATTGCCATTTGCGTCGAGCTGAAGGGCGGCTTCGTCGGGAAACGGCTCGTTGGGATTGGCTGCGTTCATCGCGGCGGCATTTTACGCGCTTGCGAGATATCTTTCAGCGATAAATACGGCCGCCGCGCTGTCGATTTCCTCTTTTGAAATACGACCGCGGGTACCGGACTGACGGGCAGTCTTGAGAGCGCGCTCAGCCTCGACGGATGTGTAGCGTTCGTCGACGGTCTCGACCGGCAGTCCGTATTCCCTGAGAGTCTCGATGAAACGCTCTACGTGCTCCTGGATGTCGCTGGGCGTGCCGTCCGCGTGCGCAGGCATGCCGACGACAAGCTGGGTCGGGTGCCATTCGGCCAGCAATGCCGCAATCCTCCCGGAATCCACGCCGGTACTACGATTCGCGACTACGCCGAGCGGGCTGGCCGAGCCGGTCACGTCCTGGCCAACCGCAACGCCAATGCGTCGCAGTCCGAAGTCGAAGGCGAGTATCGTGCGGGGTTTGGACAACTCAGGCGTGCCCGGCGTCCGGCGTCATACAGGCGATATCGATGCCCAGGGTCCGCGCCGCGGAATCCCAGCGGTCCGCGAAGGGTGTATCGAAGACGATTTCAGGGGTCGCCGGCACGCTGAGCCACGAGTTGGCCAGCATCTCCTGCTCGAGTTGGCCGGCCTCCCAGCCCGCATAGCCAATCGCAACGAGTGTCTGCTCGGGACCTTCGCCCGTCGCCATCTCGTCGATAACGTCGCGCGACAGGGTCAGACAGATATCGTTCGAGACCGCGAGCGTGTTCTCGTAAGTGCGTTCGGGGCCGTGCAGGACGAAGCCGCGCTCGGTGCCCACGGGTCCGCCCGACAGCACCGGGTTCGCTGCGGCACCGGGATCCGCATCGTCAAAAGAAAGTTGTTCAAACAAGCCGCCGAGTTTCAGCGTGGTCGGTCGATTGATGACAATGCCGAGTGCGCCATCGTCGTTATGTTCACAAATCAGCGTTACTGTCGTGCTGAAATTCGGGTCCTGCATGCCCGGCATGGCAATAAGTAACTGATTTGTCAGAGAGCCGCCCTGTTGCATAGGGACAGTATCGACCCATCAGTCGCTGCGTACAAGTTGCTCCGTGAACAGGAACTTGTATTCGAATGCGACCGTGTCGTATTCGTCCGCCATGGCCTCGGGAAACTCATCGAAGGGGGATGCGCGCTGGATGATGTCGACCGATGCGAGATCGAGGAGTGCAGAGCCGCTGCTCCTGCTGACGGAAGCATCGATTAGCTCGCCTGACTCGTCGATCCGGACGAGCAGGGTAGGGCTGCCGATCATGTCCTCGATTCGCCCGAGTTCGGGCAGGTACGCGGCTCCGACCGCTTCGACACGGCGCTTCCAGGAATCGAGATACGCTGCCGCGACCGATTCGCGAGTGTCCGCAGAGATAATCAGCTGCTGGGGGTCATCGTCAGTCAGCAGGAAACTCGCCTTGTCTTCCTGGGGCAGGGGCAGTGTTATGTCGCTGCCGGCCTCCATTGCAACCGCGATGCTGTCCTCTGTTTGAGGGTCCGTGCGCGGGTCGATGGCTACCTGGCGGTCACTGGAGTTCTCTGCCGCCAGGACTTCGTCGGCCGAGCGTTCGTGTGCTTGCGCATCACTCAGCGCCGTACCCTCTTCGCTACCCTGGTTGTCGACGGGTATCGCGCTTTGCAGTGGCGCTGATGGGCGAATCTGGTCCGTTATGTTGCCGCCGCCCTGCTGGCTGGCCTGGGCGAGATAGGCGGCCTCGTCGGGCCGGTCAATCTGCTGGTCGGGATCCGCGACGATCGTAACTTCGAGGGAGATGGCATCGGCGAACTGATCCGTGATGGCCGCGTTGAACGTCACGCCGATAATCAGGATGCCGTGCACCAGTGCGGCGAGGAACAACATGGCCGGCAGGCGATCGGGCACGACCGGTGCCATGAGCCGTAGCTCATCGAGAGGATCGACACTGATAGCTGGATTCGCCATATGCGCGCGAATAGTCCGCCATTTTGTTTACATAAACAAGGGACTAGGTCTTATTTTGGATGGCGTCAAACAGCTCGCCCGCGATGTTCAGGCCGAATTGAGAGTCGAGCTCGCGAATGCCGGTCGGGCTCGTCACGTTCACCTCGGTCAGGTAATCGCCGATGACATCGATGCCGGCAAACAGGACGCCCGAGTCGCGCAGGACAGGCCCGACCTGCTCGCAAATCCACTGATCCCGTTCCGACAGCTCCTGGCCACGGGTCACCGCGCCGGCAACCATGTTGCCCCGATGGTCGTCGCCCGTCGGTATGCGGGCCAGCACGTAGGGAATCGGCTGGCCATCGATCAGGAGAATGCGTTTGTCCCCTGCCGTGATCTCGGGGACGAATTCCTGCGTTACCGCGAACTCGGCGCCGTAGTTGGTCAGCGTCTCGAAAATGACGTTGGCGTTCTTGTCGCCCTTCTGGATCGCGAAAATCGACCGGCCGCCCATGCCGTCGAGCGGTTTTGCGACAATCCGCTCGTGTTCGTCCAGAAAGGTCCGCATTTCTTCCATCGAGCGCGTGATCAGTGTCGCTGGCGTGCATTGCGGAAACCAGGTCGTGTACGCCTTCTCGTTCATGTCGCGCAGCGCCTGGGGCGCGTTCACAACCAGGGCCCCCGCGATCTGTGCTCGATCGAGGACATAGGTTGTATAGATGTACTCCATATCGAACGGCGGGTCCTTGCGCATCAGGATCACATCGAGGTCACCCAGTTCGATCTTCTGTTGCTCGCCCAGCTCAAACCAGTCGTCATTGTCGTCGCGAACATGCAAAAGTGTGGACTGCCCCATCGCCTTACCCGATACCAAGCTGAGATCCTTCTGCTCGAAATAATGAATTTCGGCATTGCGGCGCTCGGCTTCGAGCAACATTGCGAGTGAAGAGTCCTTGTAGGGCGCGATCGACTGGATTGGGTCCATAACGATGCCGATTTTGAGGGGATTTTCTGCCATCTTTTGCCGTAAATCCGGGGATCTGCCGCGGGGCGGAACACTATACAGCGAAATCGCGCGTAAGCGCCCGAATTATCATGATTTTGCGGTTCGTGGCGGGCTTCGTAGCGGGAGTTATGTCAATATGGTAAAAGTCGCTTTTCAACGTGGGGAAATTCGGTGTCCAGTACTGCGTCCAGGTCCTTAAGCGGGCTCAAGATTCTTGTAATTGACGATAGCAAAACCATTCGCCGGACTGCTGAGACTTTGCTGTCCAAAGAAGGCTGCCAGGTGTTTACAGCCATTGACGGTTTCGATGCCCTGTCGAAAATCGCCGACCATCAGCCGGATCTCATATTCGTGGATATCATGATGCCGCGTCTGGATGGCTATGAAACCTGTTCGTTGATCAAGCACAACAAGACGTTCAAGAAGACACCCGTCATCATGCTGTCTTCGAAAGACGGCCTGTTTGATCGTGCCCGCGGCCGCATTGTTGGCTCCGAGCAATACCTGACCAAGCCGTTCACGAAAGACGAACTGCTTGGCGCAATCTCAAACCAGATCAACTAAGGACTAACGGATGGCAGTTGTTCTAATTATTGATGACTCACCCACTGAACTGCATTTGTTCCAGAGCATGCTTGAGAAGGCCGGTTTCGATACGCTCGTCGCGGACAGCGGTGAGGAAGGTATCAGGCAGGCCGTGACGTCGCGTCCGGACATTATTCTCATGGATGTTGTCATGCCAGGCATGAACGGATTTCAGGCGACCCGCAAGCTGACCAAGGATCCGGCAACCTCGTCGATTCCGGTGATCATGATCACCACCAAGGACCAGGAGACGGACAAGATCTGGGGGATGCGGCAGGGCGCTGTCGAGTATCTCGTCAAGCCTGTCGCGGACAAGGACCTGGTCGCAAAGATCAATTCGGTGATGGCAGGCTGAGGTGGCTGGAGCCCAGGATCTTGCGGCGCTTGTGGAGCAACCGTTTGAGTTGCTCCAGGAAATGGAGCGGCGCAGCCGCACCGCGCATGCTGGCGAGGGCACGGGCGCGATGCCCGAAGAGTGGGTCGGCGTGGGCTTTCGCATTGGCGAGGAGCAATTCGTTGCAAGTCGCGACCAGGTACGTGAAGTCCTGATGCTGCCCGACGCGATGACGCGCGTGCCGGGTTCTCATCGCTGGCTGCTGGGGATAGCCAACCTGCGCGGTCACCTGCTGCCACTTGTTGATGTCAAGCTGCTGCTCGGCAGCGGCCGCACGACATTGCGTCGCACAACACGTGTTATCTCTGTGAATCATCGGGAGGTTCCGGCCGGACTCGTCGTCGACGAGGTGCTGGGATTCCGTCGCTTCACGGATCATGAATTCGCAAACGAAACGGCGGAGACAATCGTCCGCTGTGATCGTTTCCTCGGCGGGACTTTTCAACGGGGCGATGAGTCCTGGCCCGTTTTTAACTTGTTCGACCTCGTCGAAAGCAACATGTTTCTGCAGGCATCTGCGGAGTAGAAGGTCCGAAGAATTATGGCCAATCAAACTGACAATGCGTCCACTTTCAAAATCGTCGCTGGCGTCACTGCGTTCTTGCTGATTGCTGCAGCTGCGCTCGTCTACTTGCAGGCAGGCAGTGGCAGCGACTCTGGCCGCGCTGAACTGGCTGCCCTTTCGCAGGCGATACCAGCACAGGCTGCGAGCGCGCTAGCCGGCGAAGATGGTGCGTTTGACAAGCTCGATGCCAGCGTCAAGAAAGTCGCGTCACTGCGCCGCGGTGGCGCGCCCGGCCGGTCATCGGACTGGCAGCAACTCGAGTCCCAGGCTTCCGCTGTTCTCGCCAAACGCTCTGCCGTGGAGGCTGTCACGACCGCAGCTGCAGTCCTGGAAGCAGACGCATCAGCCCTGCTCGCAGGGTCGAATGAACTACTCGATCGCTCAGGAGCAACCGCCACGCTCCAGGAGTTTCAACAACGAGCGGACCGTATTAGTCGGGCCGCAGCGAGGCTGCCAGCGGGTGGTGACAATGTGGCTAACGGGATTAGTGCGGATGTTGCATTCCTGCGCAGCGTTGTAGATGGTTTGAACGGAGAAGCCAGCGAACTCGATATACGGCCGCTCGATGATGCCGGCAGGGAAGCCGCGATCGTGCCTCTGCTCGGTCCTATGGCGAGCCTCGAAGAGCAATCCGCGGCCCTCGGCAGCAATATCGGCCAGCTTGGCGGGCTCGACGACACACAGGCGGAACTTGCGGCCACGGCAAACCGACTGCTTGATTCGGCGTTCTCACCATCCGGCGGTTCCAGCATTCTGCCGGCGGCACTGAGTACTCCCTGGGTCCCGATCGGGCTGGTCGGACTTGCGGTGTTCCTGGTGCTTGGTCTGCAGATCCTGCACAGCAAGAGCGCGATATTTGAGAGCTCCGCGAAAGAACAGGCGGAACAAAACGAACGCAATCAGCAGGCTATCCTGCGCCTGCTCGATGAAATGGGCAGCCTCGCCGACGGCGACCTGACCGTCGAAGCAACGGTGACTGAGGACATCACTGGAACAATTGCTGACTCATTCAACTTTGCGATTGAGGAACTCCGCAAACTCGTTGCGACGGTCAACGAGACCGCGCTGATGGTTGATACAGCTACCAAGCAGACCGAGAACACGGCGGCGCATCTCGCGAAGGCGGCTGACAACCAGGCCAAGGAAATCAATGCGGCGACCGAATCGATCGTGTCGATGGCGGGCTCGATCGAGGAAGTGTCGGGCAATGCCGAACGTTCGTCGGATGTTGCTCGTCACTCGGTTGAAGTCGCGCACAAAGGCGGTGAAGCGGTGCGCCGGACGATCGACGGTATGAACGCGATCCGCGAGACGATCCAGGAAACGTCGAAACGCATCAAGCGTCTCGGCGAAAGCTCGCAGGAGATCGGCAATATCGTCGAGTTGATCAACGACATCGCCGAGCAGACCAACATCCTCGCGCTCAATGCTTCGATCCAGGCCTCGATGGCCGGCGAGGCCGGGCGTGGATTTGCCGTGGTCGCCGATGAAGTACAACGGCTTGCCGAACGCTCGACGAACGCCACCAAGCAGATCGAGGTTCTTGTGCGGACGATTCAGGCCGATACCAACGAGGCCGTAGTCTCGATGGAACGCAGCACAACAGACGTCGTCGGCGGAGCGTTGCTGGCAGAGAACGCGGGCGCGGCGCTGGACGAGATCGAGCAGGTTTCGAACCAGATTGCCAGCCTCGTGCAGAACATTTCCGGATCCGCGCGGCAGCAGGCCGGGGCGGCAGCCGACGTGACCAGGCGCACCACGCGCCTGAAAGAAATTGGCGACCAGACGGGCAAAGCCACAACGGCCACGGCGGCGTCGATCTCCAAGCTCTCGCAGCTGGCGACGGAATTGAGGAAGACAGTCGAAGGCTTCGCGCTGCCGGCTGACATGATGCAAACGAGCGCATTGACGCGGACGACATCGAATGCGGCACCGCCAGCGGCGGAGCAGGCAAAACCCCAGGTGAAAACGGGATAAGGCGAAGAAGTAGCAGACTTCGCGAGCGACACGGACGACCAGATGACCGGCGACACGGGAATGCATGAGCAGATGATCAGCGACGATAACGGCCAGGGCGCCGTTAGCGCGCTCGCGATCGTCAGTACCGAGCTCATGGAGACTATCCGTAACGCGCACCTGGCGCTCGAGGATTGTGTTGACGGCCGTGGCGGCACGGCGGCGTTGGTCAGAGCCGGCGAGTTGTTGCACCAGGCGAGCGGTGCGCTGCGAATTACCGAGACCTATGGTGCGGCGCTGCTCGTCGAGGAAATGGAACTGTGCTGCAAGTTCCTGTCGAACCTGCGCTCAGGTAAAGGCCGCGAAGACGGACTGGATGCTCTCACTCGCTCGATGGTGCAGTTGCCCATCTATATCGAGCGGCTGCTCGGCGGTGGCCGGGATATCGCTCTCGTCCTGCTGCCAATGCTGAATGACCTGCGTGCCGCGCGCGGTGAGCCATTGTTGTCCGAAGGCACTCTGTTACTGCTCAACCTGTCGCCAACACGCTCCAAAGACAAGCGCAGCAAGCGCGAAGGCACGGGCGAAGATCCGGTCGTCGTCGGCAAACGCCTGCGTCCGAAATTTCAGCTCGCTCTTCTCGGCTGGATCAAGGGAGGGGAGAGCCAGCGCCACCTCGAGACGCTCAGCAAGGTGGCTGCCGCCATCGAGAACTCATCCACACGCGACGATATGTACCAGTTGTGGTGGGTTGTTGGCGGCGTGCTCGAATCCCTGCAGAACGGTGGTCTCGAAACGTCGGTGGCATTGAAGCGCCTCCTGGGCCAGGCCGACCGGCAACTGAAATACGTCATCGACGAGGGTCTGCTGGCTTATGAACGGCACCCCATTGATGATCTCCTGAACAACCTGCTGTATTACGTCGCCCGCTCTTCCAGTGCTGGCCAACGCATCAGCGAAATTCGTGCAGCATTCAACCTGGCCGAATTGCTGCCCGGAGATGAGCAAGTCGAACATGCGCGTGAAGCGTTGGCGGCCCCGAGCGCGAAGCTCATGGAGACGGTTGGTTCGGCAATCCGTGAAGACCTGAGTCGCGTCAAGGACGTGCTCGACATCTTCGTCCGCACAGGGATGAACAAATCGTCCGAGCTCGTGCCACAACTCGAACTTCTCAAGAAGATCAGCGACACGCTGGGAGTCCTGGGTCTCGGTCAGCTGCGTGGCGATATCGACGGCGAAATCGACCGGCTGAAGACGGTCGTCGAACGCGGTGGCACCGCCAGTGAGCAGATTATTCTCGATATCGCCTCGACACTGCTGCGCGTCGAGGACCGGCTTGAGCAGCAACTGATACGCCTGACGTTGCCGCAGGACATCGAGGCCCCGGCAGACGACGAGACGTCGCCGGAGGACCGGGAGGACTTCCGCAAAGTTGCCGAATCCGTGATGCGTGAGTGCATTATCAATCTCGCACGGATCAAAGAGACGATTAGCCAGAGCATTGCCGCACAGGCGCCTTCAGCGGGTCTGGACAGCGTGCCGTCGCTGATCGATGGCATCAAGGCCGGTCTCCTGATGCTCGACAAGACCCGGGCAATGGAAGTGATCGACAGGGTTGGGACATTTGTCACGGCCATACTGCGCGCGGGTGGGCCCGCGGGACTGACCCAGAAAGAAACCGATCGCCTGGCGGACGCGGTCGTCAGCATCGAGTACTACATGGAAACGGTCAAAGCCGGCCGTAGCGAACCCTGGTACATGCTCGACAATGCCGAGGCCTGCCTCGCGGTGCTGCGCGACGTTGAAACGCGCATGCAGGAAACGAAATTTGCGGAGCCGGAGCCGGTTGCGGCGACACAGAAGCTCGAGGCTCTCGATGTCGAGGCTGAAGGACAAAGAATTCTCGTGGAGGAGGCAGAAGCGGCGCCGCAACTTCAGGCCACCGAGGTCATGCCGCTGCCGGTAGTCGCGCCTGATGCCGAGCATATGGATCCCGAAATCCTCGAATTGTTCATCGAGGAGGCCAAGGAAGAGATTGCGTCGATCAAACGCCACCTGCCGTTATGGGTGGACTCGCCGGATGACCTGGAAATGCTCATCACGGTTCGTCGCTCGTTCCACACGCTCAAGGGCAGTGGCCGTATGGTGGGCGCGGAGCGGATCGGCGAATACGCGTGGGCTGTTGAGAACCTGCTCAATCGCCTGATCAACCGGACCCTGAAACGTACGCCACCCATGGTCGACTTTATTGTCGACGCAGCGGCGGCGACGCCGGAACTTGTCGAGCAACTGGAGATCGGGACCGATCCGACGGCGGATATCAGCCTTTTGATAGTGCGCGCGAATGCGTTCGCCGATGGCGATCCGAATGCAGCCGTGTTGACGATCGGCGGTCGCGCAGACGAGGAGCCGGTTGCGGAAGAGCCGGCGCTCGAGATGGACCCGGTCCTCTACGACATTTTCTCCAAAGAGACAGCAGGGCACCTCAAGGTCATCACAGACTACCTGGACGCCTGCGACGGTCATCAACCACCGTTTGCCGTTACGGACAAACTACATCGCGCCTGTCATACGCTGCATGGCAGCGCGAATATGGCGAATGTCGAACGCGGTGTCGCGGTCGCAGCCGCCTTGAATCGTTTCGTCCGCCGGAATTACGATCACAAGATCGGCTTCCAGCAATCCGGACTGGATGCATTGCGCGCCGCTGCTCGTGCGATCACCACTATCGTCGGTGATATCAACAATCCTGATCGGGATCGTGCCGATTACACGTCACTCATCAACCATATCGGCAACCTGAGCGATGCCGTCCAGGTCTCGACGCCCGAGGCTCCCGAAGCGCGGACAGCGCCGCAGCCAGAGGCGCCGGCGCCCGTTGAGGTCGAGCCGGCACCTGTTGTCCCCGCACCGAGTGAAGAGGCTGAGTATGACGCCGAGATTGCGGCGATTTTCACCGAGGAGTCGGCTGAATTGCTCGAGTCGGCGGATCGTGCACTGATCGATTGGGTCAGGGAGCGCTCTGCGCAACCGATGGACGAACTCAAGCGCCATTTGCACACCCTCAAAGGTGGAGCACGTATGGCCGGGATCACGGCGATGGGCAACCTGAGCCACGAGATCGAAACGCTCCTGATTTCTGTCGACGATGGACGCGTCAAGGCGACACCCGCTGTCGAGGACCTGCTGCAGCGCAGTATCGACGAATTGCACCGTATGCGTGACCTGGTTATCGCAAGTAAACCCGTGCACGCTGCGTCAGAACTCGAGCAACGCATTCAACACGCGAACGCCGGATTCGAAGTTGCCGACGATGCCGACGTCGAACTGGTTCCCGAAGACACCAGCGTCGAGGAAGCGCTTCCGGCAGAATTCACGATTGAACCTGATGACACCGTGAGCATGGTTATCGTCGATTCTCCGCTGGCAGATGAGCTTGCTGAGATTGGCGGCGAGAAACAGGCGCCGGCGCAAGTTGCACCGGAGCCGGAGCCGGAGCCGGAGCCAGAGCCGGAACCAGAGCCGGAACCAGAACCAGAACCAGAGCCGGAACCAGAACCGGAACCGGAGGAAGAAGCCGCACCGGAACCCGAGCCGAAGCCCAAGCCGAAGAAGAAAGCACCGGCCGACGTGCGCGCGTTGCGGACACCCGAACAGCGGCAGGAGTTTGCACGCGTCGATGCTGACCTGCTTGAGGACTTGCTCAATGCAGCCGGCGAGATAAGCATCTACCATTCGCGCCTCAATCAGCAAGTCAGTTCGTTCGAGTTCCATGTCGAGGAGCTCGAGCAGACCGTCTCTCGCCTGCGAGAGCAGCTGCGCAAGCTCGAGATAGAAACCGAAGCCCAGATCATGCACGGTCACCAGGACACGCTGGTGGCACGCGACTTCGACCCGCTCGAACTCGACCGCTATTCAAATATGCAACAGTTGTCACGTGCGTTGGCGGAATCGGCCAGCGACCTCGGCAGCCTCAAGGACTTGCTGAAATCGGTGACGACCGAGGCTGAGGGTCTGCTCGTGCAGCAGTCCCGGGTAACTGCCGAGCTGCAGGACGGGCTGATGCGCACGCGCATGGTGCCATTCGAGCGCCACGTTTCGCGCCTGACACGGCTCGTACGCCAGGCGGCACAGGATGCTGGCAAGCGCGCCGAACTGGCCGTCGAGGGCGCCTCCGGCGAGCTCGACCGGCAGGTGCTCGACAAGATGTTGCCGCCTTTCGAGCACATGTTGCGCAACGCAGTCGTTCACGGCATCGAGGACGCCGCCGAGCGACAGGCTGCCGGGAAAACGGCTGTCGGACGAATTACGATTCGCTTGCACCGTGAGGGTGCAGAAATGGTCATCGATGTTTCCGACGATGGCGCGGGCCTCGATGTCGATTCGATCCGTCGTAAGGCCTATGAACTCGACCTGCTCAAGCCCGATGCAAAGGTCACTGACGAAGAGATCATGGACCTGATCCTGACGCCTGGATTCACGACAGCCGGGTCCGTGACGCAATCTGCGGGACGCGGTGTCGGCATGGATGTTGTCGCCAACGAGGTGAAGAAGCTCGGCGGATCATTGCGAATCTCGTCAGTTACGGGCCAGGGCTCGAACTTCACCGTTCGCCTGCCGTTTACGCTGGCAATTACGCAGGCGCTGATCGTGCGCACCGGCGAAGAAGTCTACGCAATGCCATTGCCGACCGTTGAGGGTGTCGCGCGCATTCCTCGCAAGGAACTCGAGAGCTTGTTGAGTCATAGCGAGCCGAGTTACGAGTATGGCGAACAAACTTACAAGTTCCGCCACCTCGGTATGTATCTTGGCGGTCAGGCCGCGAAGCTTTCCGAGGATGAGGCGTCTGTACCCGTCATTCTCGTGCACGCTGGCGAGTACTCGGCGGCACTGTTGGTTGACGAAATGCTCGCCAGCCGCGAAATCGTGGTGAAATCCGTGGGTCCACAGCTCGCCGGAATAAGCGGTATCTCGGGCGCAACGATTCTTGGCGATGGTCGCATTATCCTGATTCTGGATATCCACGCGCTAGTTCGTACGGGTGCGCCCGTTGTCGAGATCAAGAAGGCAGCGCCAACACCCAGCGACGACCGCCCGCTGGCGCTCGTCGTCGATGACTCGATTACTGTGCGCCGCGTCACCGAACGCTTCCTGCATCGCAACGGCCTGCGCGTCGAGACGGCGAAAGATGGGCTGGATGCGATCAGCGTGATGCAGGACCACAAGCCGGATGTCATCCTGCTGGATATCGAGATGCCGCGCATGGACGGTTACGAGTTCGCCTCCCACGTGCGTAATGATCCGCGCATTGCCGATGTGCCGATCATCATGATTACTTCACGCGTGGGCGATAAGCATCGGGCACGCGCCATCGAACTCGGCGTTAACGATTATCTCGGCAAGCCGTACCAGGATGCGCAGCTACTCGAGGCAATTCGCCGGCAACTGGAAGAAAAAGGGATTGAACTGACGTGACAGACGCGTCCCAGGAACTTTACAGCCTGCTCATTCCTCTGTCCGAGGATCGCTTGATCGTGCCTCGCGCCTGCGTGGCCGAGGTCGTGCGGTTTACAGCAGCCGAGCAGGAGGCCGGCGCACACGATTGGATGATCGGCAGCGTCAACTGGAATGGCCGCCCATTGCCGGTCGTTTCATTTGAAGGAGCGCTTGGCAAGGATGTGCCGCCCGCAACCGGCCGTACGCGAATCGTCGTGTTCTATGGGAGTACGGGGCAATTGAAAACGGGCTACTTTGGCGTGCTGACGCAGGGCTTTCCGCAGCTCGTGCGCGTCAATGAAGATGTATTGCAGCTGCACACAGCCGAAGGCTGGCCCAAGGATGCGCCGGTGCTGTGCCGTGTGAAGATGATCAACGAATTTCCGCTGATTCCCGACCTCGAAAGACTCGAGGCGATGCTGGCTCGCGAGTCCCTGCAGGCCTGATCAGGCCTGATCAGGCCAGATCGCCCCATTGAGACTGCATGACGGTCAGCGCAGCGACGGCGGCAGTCTCGGTGCGCAACACGCGGGGGCCAAGTGACACCGCTGTAAATCCGGCCAGGGCAGCATCTTCGCACTCCGTGCGGCTAAAGCCGCCTTCGGGACCAATCAACACGCACACCTTGGTTTCGGGTGCGGCGACGGCCGCGAGCGAGGTCGTTGCGCCCGGTGTGAGAATCAATTCAGCATCCACTTGCGCAGGCTTGTCACCGAACCAGTCCTTAATCGATACGGGTGCGTCGATCAGGGGCAGGCGAGTGCGTCCTGACTGTTCGCAGGCACTTGCGGCGACACTCTGCCAGTGAGCACGGCGCTTCTCGGCACGCGCGGCATCCAGTTTGACCACGCCACAGTCGGTTAGAACCGGCGTAATGCGTTTGACACCCAGTTCGGTCGCCTTCTGCACGACGAAGTCCATACGCTCGCCACGGGAAATACCCTGTACCAGGTGAATCTTGAGCGGAGACTCGGACCCGGCCTCGTAACCTTCGCCGAGCTGCAATGTGGCCGTGCTCTTGGTCATCGCGCTGAGCGTCGCGGACCACTCGCCACCTTCGCCATTGAAGACAGAAATCTCGTCGCCGACGGCGAGACGCAGTACGCGCCCGAGGTAGCGAGCCCGATCGCCTTCGAGCAGGAGCTCGCCGCCGTTGATCAATTGGCCCGAAACAAATAGCCTCGTCTTCATGGTCTCGAAATCATGCCTATTCGCCGTCGACAAAGCCACCGGCCTGCTGGAACCCGCGGTGCAGTGTCCCAGCCCGAACAGGGATGCGAGGCCGGAAAGCGAAGATCCATCAATGATTGTCGTGCATGGCATCAGTTTGCCGCCGGGCCAGTTCGGCGGGCCCGAGATCGAGGCACTCTTTGCGAACACGCTCGATTGGAACGCGCACCCCTATTTCGGGGAAATTCGGGGTATGGAGGTGTCTGCTCACCTGCTCATTCGCCGCGATGGCGACGTCGTCCAGTTCGTCCCGTTTACCGAGCGCGCGTGGCACGCGGGCGAATCCCGCTTCCGCGGGCGGCACCGGTGCAACGACTTTTCCATAGGCATTGAGCTCGAAGGCGAGGACGAAACACCGTACGATGATCGCCAATACCCTGTGGTGCAGGCGGTGATCAAAGCGCTGTGCGCCGCTTATCCTGGCATCTCGGCGCGCGAGGTTGCGGGTCATTGCGACATCGCACCGGGCCGTAAAACCGATCCGGGACCTGCTTTCGACTGGTTCAGATTGTATGATGGTCTCGGGCCGGGAAACTGACGAATTATGAACCTGATCGCATTACTCATAGGACTTGTTGTCGAGCGGCTGGCAACACAGCTGTTCCACTGGCGGCGCATGCGCTGGATGGACCGCATTATCGACTTCGGTTTTCGCCAGGCCGATCGCCTTGACACCTGGCCGGCGATCATCCCGGTCGTGTTGCTTGCCGTCCTCCTGGTCCTGCCCGTCGCGGCCATCATCTGGTTCCTGGGCGATACGCTGGCCGGCTTTACCTACTTGCTACTGGCCGTAGTCGTCCTGTTCTTTTCGCTCGGCCCCCGGGACATCGGTGAGCAGGTCGGCGAGTACTGTAAGGCACTGGAAGGGGACGAGCCGGATCCGATCCACAATGCAGCGAAAGCCATCGTTGAAGGCGATGTGCCCGAGGATGCGCGCGAGCGCACGAGTTGTGTCGAGGCGGCCGTCTGCGTGCAGGCCAACAACCGCCTGTTCGCTGTCGTCTTCTGGTTCGTGGTGTTGGGGCCTTTGGGGCCGTTAGGCGCCTGGGCGTACCGCGTTACGGACCTGATCCGTCGCCGTGCCGTCTTCACAGCATCGCGCGACGAGGCAGCCGACAATAATTCCGCTCGCATAAGGGATGCGGCCGAGATGTTGCATGGCTGGCTCGCCTGGATACCCGCGCGACTGACGGCGGTCGGTTACGCGGCTGCCGGTCATTTCGACGATGCAATCGCCGCGTTGCGCGCCCCGACGGAAGATCTTGACGCGTCGACCTCCGAGCGCAGTGAGAATCTCCTGGCGCGCGTCGGCGCTGCCGCGCTGGCGCTCCAGGACCGCCCGGGCGAAACTGCGACCGAGCGCGCGATTCGCGGCGCTCAGGCGGCGAACCACCTGGTCTTTAAGCTGCTTCTTATCTGGGCATTCATCATTGCCGTTATGACGTTGTACGGCTTCACGCAGTGATCAGAATCCTGGCGCTGGCGTGCATTTGCACGCTGCTTTGCGCCTGCTCCAAACCAGCATCGGAATCCCCGACCGGTCCCGCCGAACGTGTCGTGACGTTTGCGCCCCACTTGTCGGAAATGATGTTCGCGATTGGCGCAGGCGACCAACTCGTGGGTGTCAGTTCGTGGTCCGATTATCCCCGGGAGGTACTCGAGCTTCCCGAGGTCGGCGATGCTTTTACGGTTGACCAGGAGCGGCTTGCCCTGCTTAAACCGGACCTGGTCCTTGTGTGGGAGAGTGGTATGCCGGCGCACATGGTCGACGAACTACGGAGTCGCGGCTACCGCGTCGAGGCTATTCGCACCCGCAGCCTGGCTGATGTGGGCGCGGCCATGATCACGCTTGGGGAGCTGACCGGGCAGCAGGACGGGGCCGGGAAAGCCGCAGAGCAGTTTACGGGCGCGCTCGACCAATTGTCCGAACAGTATCGCGACGCCGAGCCGATCGACGTGTTCTTCCAGATTTCGACTCGCCCGCTTTATACGATCAACCGGGAGCACTTCATCGGCGAGATCATCAGCTTATGCGGTGGCCGCAATATCTTTGACGACCTGGATGAAATGGCGCCGTCAGTATCGGTCGAGGCGGTTCTCGACCGGGACCCGGAGGTGATGCTCGCAGGCACCAACCTGGGTGACGATGCATTCGTTGAGTGGGCTCGCTGGCCCGGCCTTGCCTCGAATCGCTATGGAAACCAGTTCTTGCTGCCGGACGAGACCATTGGCCGGCCGATACCTCGACTGGTGATAGCGGGCCGGGCTGTCTGTATTGCTCTCGATCAGGCGCGCAGCAACCGTGCTGCAGAGCAATGAGTGTCGAGATTCGTGCGGCTCCTACAGCCGCTCCCGGTTCCAAAGAACTTCCTGGCCGTTCTCTGCTCGCGCAAGGACTCGAGCCACAACGAACAACAGGTCAGACAGCCGATTCAGGTATTTGATGGCTTCCGGGCGCACATCTTCTGTTTGCGACAGCGTGAACACCCGTCGCTCAGCGCGACGCACAATTGTCCTTGCCAGGTGGCACGCTGCTGCTGCCGGTCCGCCGCCGGGAAGTATGAATTCCTTGAGGCGCGGCAGGTCCTCGTTGAATGCATCGAGGTCCCGCTCGAGTCTGTCGATAAACGCGGCGTCTACCGCACTGTGACCCGGTATGCAGAGCTCACCCCCGAGTTCGAACAGGTCGTGCTGTACTTCAGTCAGACACTCACGGACGCCCGGTGGTACCGCGCCGCTGGCGAGTACGAGTCCGATCGCGCTATTCGCTTCGTCGACCGTGCCGTAGGCCTCTACCCGCACACTGTCCTTCGGCGTGCGGCTGCCGTCGCCCAATCCCGTGGAGCCGTCGTCGCCCGTCTTCGTGTAGATCTTGCTAAGTCGATTTCCCATGGCGCGACCTTAGGTAGCGACCGCAACACTGTCAAGAATCGTGCTTGTCTCGAGGCTCGGATGCGGCCATAGTCTGCCCGTGAACACGTTCGACGAAAACACCGCATCCGGCTTTCTCAGGGTCGCTCTTGCAGCGGCAGACAGGGCTGCGGAGATCAGCCGCTCCTACTACGCCGGTAACTTCACCGTGACGACCAAGGATGATCTGACACCTGTTACGCAGGCCGACGTGGAATGTGAACAGGCGATCCGGGAAATTATCCTGGAGGAATTTCCAGACCATGGTTTCTATGGGGAGGAAACCGGGCGAACCCAGGAGGATGCCGAGTACCTTTGGCTCGTCGATCCGATCGACGGTACCAAGGGATTTGTCAGGCAGTACCCGTTCTTCTCCACGCAGATCGCGCTGATGCACAACGGGGAAATTATCCTCGGTGTGTCGAGTGGCACGATGATGGATGAGCTCGCGTGGGCAGAAAAAGGCCAGGGCGCGTGGCTCAACGGCAAGCCGCTCAAGGTAAGTCGCATCGATGACCCTGATCGCGCGGCCGTATCGGTCGGTAATCTGAAGTCGCTGGCCGGGAGCGAGGGCTGGGCCTCACTCGGCGGTATTGTCGAGCGCGCCGACCGGATTCGTGGCTACGGCGATTTCTATCACTACCACCTGCTCGCAGCGGGCAAGATCGAAGCGGTCATCGAGTCGGATGTGAATATCCTGGATATTGCAGCGCTATCGATAATCGTCACCGAGGCCGGTGGTGTCTTCACCAATCTCAACGGGGAGCGGCCAACGCTGGAGATTCGCTCGGTGCTGGCCGCAAACCCTTCGCTACACGCAAAGTACCTGGAGTCGCTACGGGGCTACGTCGCCTGAGGCAATAAACAGGCGAGTCGTCCGCCAGTCGACCGCCTCCATCGGGGTTGAATACAGGCGGCTAAGCCGCTGCTCGTCAAGCACCTCATTCGTCCTGCCGAGGTCCCAGCGCCCATCGCCATACAGCAGCAGGCACCGATCTGCATAACGCACGGCAAGATTGACGTCATGCAGGCTGGCAACAACCGCGGCCCCCTCATCGGCTTTTTCCCTGAACAAGCGCAACGCGTCGAGCTGGTGTTGCGGATCGAGGTGGTTGGTTGGCTCGTCGAGCAGGTAAACGTCCGGTCGTTGCGTGAGTACCTGCGCAATGGCCAGCCGGCGCCGTTCGCCGCCCGACAGGGTCAGCACGTCACGGCGCGCAAGGTCGCCGAGATCGACAGCCGCCAGTGCCGCACGGCCGATCCCTACGTCCGCAGCTGATTCCCATTGAAAGCGCCCGATATGCGGGTGTCGTCCGATCATCGCCGTCTCGAGGACGGTCGCCGGAAATATGTCATCGACGTGCTGCGGCAACAGGGCGAGATGCCGCGCAACGTCCTGGCGTCCCGATGCGGCAACATCCTCCCCGCGAAGCCGGACGCTGCCACCCGATGCCGGCCGCAGTCCAGCCAGCGTGTGCATCGTCAGGGTCTTGCCGGAGCCGTTTTGCCCGAGCACGGCCAACAGCTCGCCGTGGCCGATTTCGAATTCGAGTGCGTCAACGAGGTTGCGGCCCGCGACGTCGACTCGCAGGTTGTGGCAGGAAAATAACGTGTGGCCGGGCTCGCTCATAAGCTGAGCCTAGCTCACCGGGACGAGCAGCAAAAGCCGCCTCAATCGATCAGTTTGATTTCGCTGGCTGTCAGCGGACCGATGACAGCGTACTTGAGGCTCTTGGGGATGACGGAATCGTCCTCAGCCAGCGCGATGCGGCCGCCCATGATCTCCGCGAAGCGTTGCGGATACAGAGGCGAACGTGCGGGTTCGGCAATGCCGTCCGGGCCGATCGGATGACCGTTGACGGGCGAGTACTTGTCGGTCGCACCAAGCGTGTGCAGGAACTCATGAGCGATGATGACATTGTTGGTACCGCGATGCCGCCGGCTCGCGTAGCCATTCACAATGCCGACCATGCCTTTCTGCAAGCCGACAGAATTCTCGAGCGTGACTGCCATGTCGGGGCGGTGGTAGCGCACGAAAATGCGGACATCCGGTTCAATGTCGTCCTGGGCGTCCGTAGTCGAGCCCGCCCACCAACGCATCTTGAGCGACCAGGCCATGATCGAGAATATATTGGGGTCCGCGGGCAGCTCGGGTGGCTGCTCGAGCACCGGCTCGCCCAACTCGATGCGGACGGGGCGCTTGAGGGAATTCTCATAGCGCTCTGTCTCGCGCGCGATAAATGTCTCGATGCCTTCGAAGGTCCGGACGTCCAGCCCGTCGATATATTTGGTCGCTTGAGCACTGCCGTCCGCGTTGATCGGGTAGATCTTGACCCACAGGCTGTTGTTCCAGTCCGTGCTTCTCG
>CAZKZE010000028.1:0-31057 GCA_964557165.1 uncultured Woeseiaceae bacterium | reverse complement strand
CAACAAGAACGACTATGAGACTGTCGTTGGCGGCATGCGCCTGACCAATGGCGTTCTGTGGCCGATTCCGATCACGCTGGATGTGACCGAGGAGTTCGCCACCGATCTCAAGTCCGGTGACAAGGTCGCCCTGCGCGATCTCGAAGGCGTGATTCTCGCGACGCTCGAAGTCGGCGACATCTGGACGCCGGACAAATCGGTTGAGGCAAAAGGTGTGTACGGCACGACCGATGAGAAACATCCGGCGGTGCATTATCTGAACAATATTGCCAACCCCGTTTATGTCGGCGGCAAACTGACAGGTATCGAGGCGCCGACGCACTACGATTTCAAACATCTTCGCGAGAGTCCGGCCGAAGTACGGGCGCGCTTCAAGAAGCTCGGCTGGCGCAAGGTCGTCGCATTCCAGACACGCAACCCGATGCACCGTGCGCACCAGGAGATTTCCTACCGGGCTGCGCGCGAAGTCGAGGCTAACCTGCTGATCCACCCGGTCGTCGGTATGACGAAGCCCGGTGATGTAGATCACTACACGCGCGTACGTTGCTACGAGCACGTACTTACGCACTATCCGGAGCAGACGACCTCATTGTCGTTACTACCCCTGGCGATGCGCATGGGCGGCCCGCGAGAGGCCGTGTGGCACGCAATCATTCGCAAGAACTACGGTTGTACCCACATCATCATCGGCCGCGATCACGCAGGTCCTGGCAAAGACTCGAATGGTGAGGACTTCTACGGCCCTTATGATGCGCAGGAACTGCTGACCGAACACGCCGAGGAACTCGACATCACGATGGTGCCGTTCCGCATGATGGTTTACGCAGAGAACAGGGCAGAGTACATCGCGGTGGACGAAGCCAGGGATGAAGACAAGGTCCTGAACATCGCGGGAACCGAGCTCAGACATCGCCTGCAGCGAGGGCTCGAAATTCCGGACTGGTTCTCGTTCCCGGAGGTTGTGACCGAGCTCAGGCGGACGCACCCGCCTCGCCACAAGCAGGGGTTCACCGTGTTCTTCACGGGCCTGTCGGGGTCGGGCAAGTCAACGATTGCAAACGCACTGATGTCCAAGCTGATGGAGATCGGCGGGCGCCAGATTACGCTGCTTGACGGCGATATCGTGCGCAAGAACCTCTCGAGTGAGCTCGGCTTCTCCAAGGAACACCGCGACCTGAATATTCAGCGTATCGGCTTTGTGGCCAGCGAGATCACGAAAAATGGCGGTATCGCGATTTGCGCACCCATCGCACCGTACACACGTACGCGCCGCCAGGTGCGCGAGTTGATCGAGCCGGTCGGCGGGTTTGTCGAGATCCACGTGTCGACGCCGCTTGAGATCTGCGAAGAGCGTGATCGCAAAGGACTTTACGCGTTGGCGCGCGCGGGCAAGATCAAGGAATTTACGGGAATCAGCGATCCCTACGAGGCACCCGAGAAACCGGAAATGGATATCGACACGATCGGCATTTCACCTGACCTCGCTGCGCATCGTATATTGGTCAAGCTGGAGAGTCTCGGTTTCATCCGGTAGGAGCCTGTTTTACGGGCGACAACGATTATGAAATTATATATCAAGACAATGGGCTGCCAGATGAACGAGTATGACTCGGACAAGATGGCGGACGTCTTGCGCGAGTCTCACGGCTACGAGCTGACGGATACGCCGGATGACGCGGACCTGTTGCTCGTGAACACGTGTTCGATTCGTGAGAAGGCGCAGGAGAAGGTGTTCTCCGAGCTGGGACGCTGGCGTGCCCTCAAGGAAAAAAACCCGGATATAAAAATCGGTGTGGGTGGGTGCGTTGCCAGCCAGGAAGGTGAGGGCATTACGAAACGCGCACCGTTTGTCGATGTCGTCTTCGGGCCGCAAACCTTGCATCGCCTGCCGGAGTTAATTACCGATGCGGGCAGAAAGGCATCCTCGGTCGTCGACATTTCGTTTCCCGAAATCGAGAAGTTCGATCGCCTCCCTGAGCCGCGTGCGGACGGGCCAACAGCGTTCGTGTCTGTCATGGAAGGCTGCAGCAAGTACTGCAGTTTCTGCGTGGTGCCATACACGCGCGGCGAGGAGATCAGCCGACCGTTCGACGACGTGATCGCCGAAGTCGTGTCTCTGGCCGAGCAGGGCGTGCGGGAAGTGAACCTGCTGGGCCAGAACGTCAATGCCTATCGTGGGCCGATGCATGACGGCGAAATTGCCGATCTTGCGACGCTGATCTACTACATTGCGGCCATCGAGGAAATCGAGCGAATTCGATTCACGACATCGCACCCGGTCGAGTTCACGGATAGCCTGATCCAGGCCTACGCCGAAGTGCCCAAGCTTGCGAGCTACCTGCATCTACCTGTGCAGCATGGATCCGATCGCGTGCTTGCGGCAATGAAACGCGGACATACGATTCTCGAGTACAAACAGAAGATTCGTAAATTGCGCGAAGCACGTCCCGACATTTCGCTGAGCAGCGACTTCATCATCGGGTTCCCGGGCGAAACCGATACGGACTTCGAACAACTGATGAACCTGTTGGCCGACGTCGGTTTCGACCAGTCGTTCAGTTTTATTTACAGCGCGCGTCCGGGAACGCCGGCCGCATCATTAGCCGACGACACGCCGCTTGAAGTAAAGAAGCAGCGGCTGCAAATACTGCAGACGCGCATCAATCAACAGGCGCTCGATATTAGCCGCGCGATGATAGGCACGACGCAGCGCGTACTGGTCGAGAAACTGTCGAAGAAGAGCGCTTCCCAGGTCTCGGGACGCACCGAGAACAATCGCTGGGTCAACTTCGACGCCGATCCATCGGTCATTGGACAGTTCGTGGACGTCACGATTACCGAGGCCTTGCCAAACTCACTGCGTGGGCGACTTGCGAATAAAGAGGCCGCGGCGTAGTCTCAGGCGTAATGGTCTATTGCCCTGATAGATTTCTTGCCTGCGAAGGCAATGTCCCCGTCGTCCTGACGGGTGGCTTCCTGCACAGAGGTTACAAATACAGATTTTGAATGCTGTCCAGATTTCTCGGGACCTGGTTCTCGAGCCCGCCGATAACAACCGCCTTGCAAATCTCTGCGGTCAGTTTGATGAACACCTGCGGCAGATCGAACGTCGCCTCGACGTTGAAATCGCGAGTCGCGGTAACCGGTTCAGGATTACCGGGCAGCCCGGTGCAGCCGAGGTGGGCGGTGATGTCTTGTCGAAGCTGTTCGAAATGACCGACCAGGAACGCGTCGATCCGGAACGTGTACACATGCTTTTGCAGGAGTCCTTTATGGATGATGCGCCTGACATTGCAGCCAATACAGAGGGAGAGAATGACGACGTCTCCATTCAGACGCGGCGCAAACTGATTCGACCGCGCGGCGCAAACCAGACGGCGTACATTCGTAATATTCGTGACCATGACCTGGCGTTCGGCATTGGTCCGGCCGGTACCGGCAAGACGTATCTCGCGGTTGCGGCAGCGGTCGACTCGCTGGAGTCGGAGCAGATTCGACGTATCGTACTGGTACGTCCGGCAGTCGAAGCTGGCGAGCGACTCGGATTCCTGCCCGGGGACCTGTCGCAGAAAGTCGATCCCTATCTCCGCCCAATGTACGACGCCCTGTATGACATGATCGGCGCCGAACGAGTCACGCGACTAATCGAACGTAACGTTATCGAGATCGCGCCGCTCGCGTTCATGCGCGGCCGTTCTCTTAACGAGTCGTTCGTTATTCTCGATGAAGCGCAGAACACGAGTGTCGAACAAATGAAGATGTTCCTGACGCGCATCGGATTTAGATCCCGCGCTGTCGTGACGGGCGACGTAACACAGATCGACCTTCCCAACGGTCAGCTGTCAGGCTTGAAGAATGCGACAGATGTGCTGCAGAACGTGGACGGGGTCTCGTTCACCTACTTCACGCCGAAGGATGTTGTCCGGCATCAGCTCGTGCAACGTATCGTCAAGGCTTACGAAGACAATGAAAGTCCTGGTTGACGTCCAACAGGCCTGTAACGACGACACGATTCCGGAGACCGAGATAATTGACGCGTGGGTAACGCGGGCGGTCGAGGCCGCCGGTACGTCTCATGATGTCGAAGTATCTGTGCGGATCGTGGATGCCGAGGAAGTGCGTGCGCTGAATCGCGAGTATCGCGATAGAGACAAGACGACGAATGTGTTGTCATTTCCGGCTGGCCCACTGGCTGGCTTGCCCGATGATGCGCCGACGTTGCTCGGCGATATTGTCGTTTGCGCGAGTGTCGTCGATAGCGAGGCTGCCGAGCAGGGTAAGACGGTAGCCAATCATTGGGCACATATGTTGGTGCACGGAACCCTGCACCTGCTGGGATTTGACCACCAAGACGAAACCGAAGCCGCTGGGATGGAGGCGCTCGAGACGCAAGTCCTGACGGAGCACGGTCTTTCTGACCCATATGGAGCGTCGGGCCAGACCTGATAGAATTAGACCACTATGAACGAGAAACCTCCCAGTACCACCGGCTCGGGCACCCCGGGCCTGGTTGCGCGCATTCGGCGCGCGTTTCGGGGCGAGCCCTGGAGCCGAGACGAAATCCAGACCTTCATCGAGTCCGAAGTCGAGTTGGACGCCGAGGAAAAGAGCATGCTCACGGGCGTGCTCGAGGTATCCGAGACGCAGGTACGTGAAGTCATGGTGCCGCGCTCACAGATGGTCGTTATCGACATCGAGGACGACTTCAATGACATCCTTGCGATGATTGTAGAGTCCGGGCATTCGAGATTTCCGGTCATTGGCGAGGACCGCGATGAGGTATTGGGTATCCTGCTGGCTAAAGACCTGCTGCGCTATTTCGGAACGGACGCGGCCAGGGAAGTCACGATTCAGAAATTGCTGCGACCGGCGTCGGTCATTCCCGAGTCCAAACGTCTCAACGCGCTGCTCAAGGAATTCCGCGCCAGCCACAATCACATGGCGATCGTCGTCGATGAATACGGTGGCGTCGCGGGTCTCCTGACGATCGAAGACGTCCTGGAGGAGATTGTCGGCGAGATCGAGGATGAGCACGATGATGAAGAGGCTGCGTTTATCCGACCCGATGGCGATCGCAATGGCAAACCGAGTTTCGCAGTGCGGGCGCTGACGCGCATCGAAGACTTTAACGAGTATTTTGAATGCGAACTGGAGGACGAGGAATACGACACCGTCGGCGGCCTCGTGATGCACGAACTGGGTCGCCTGCCGCGGCGCGGTGAAAAGGTCGACTTCGGCGGTTTCGAGTTTGCCGTCGTCAAGGCGGACAAGCGGCGCATCGATGCACTCCAGGTGCAGCGGTTGGGCACCTGACATCGTGGCGAAAGACAAACACCCGATCTTTCTCCTGCCCGCAGACAAGCCAGCCGTCAGCCGGCTGATCGTGTTCGTGCTGGGCGCGGCAACAACGACGGCATTCGCACCGTTTGGCTGGTGGCTGCTCGCGCCCCTGCTCGTACTGCCGTTGCTCTATATCTGTTTGACCGTCGCGCCACGAGACGCTGCTGCCCACGGCTTCTGGTATGGCTTCGGGTTCTACCTGACAGGCATCTACTGGATCTACATTTCGGTGCATGTGTTCGGTAATGCCGCGCTTTGGATTGCCCTCCTGTTGATGGTCGGACTTGCACTGATCATGGCGGCCTTTGTGGCGTTGGCGGCCTGGCTGATGAGCAAGCTATCGCACGGTGAACCATGGCTGCTCGTGTTCGCCGCACCCGCTGCCTGGGTCCTGTCCGAGTGGATCAGGAGTTGGGTACTAACCGGCTTCCCGTGGATGGGTTTCGGTTACGGGCAAATAGACTCACCACTTGCGGGCTGGGCGCCGGTGCTCGGCATCTACGGCGTGAGCTTCATGGTGGTCACCAGCGCTGCTGCAGTTATCGCGACGTCGCTCGCGCCGGACGCCCGGGAACGTATCACGGGTATCGCGGTTGTGCTTGCGCCCTGGGTGATCGGTGGCATCCTGTCGTTCGTTAGCTGGACGGAACCCGCGGGCACGGCATTGCGCGCAAGCATCGTGCAGGCGGGAGTTTCGCAGGACAAGAAGTGGGATCGTGATCAGCTCTTGCCGATCATGCAGTACTACCACAGTACGACGTTGAGCGTGGCTGACAGCGACATCGTTCTCTGGCCGGAGGTCGCGATTCCCGCTCTCGACGACCGGGTCGAGGCATTTATTGCGCGGGTCGAGAGCGATGCGCGCGAGAACGGACAGACCGTCCTGTTTGGGATTCTGGAGCGCAGCTACGAACGCAGTGTCGAAGGTCGAATCTACAACAGCGTCATGCTGATCGGTACCGAGGAACGCCAGCGATATCGCAAACGCCATCTTGTACCGTTTGGCGAGTACTTTCCGGTGCCGCCCGGCGTGCGCGAGTGGATGAAGATGCAGAATTTGCCGCATTCGGATCTTACGAAGGGCGATGCGGAACAGCCGTTGCTCGTTGCGGCGGATGGTACGAAGTTTGGCGTGGCGATTTGTTACGAGGACGCCTACGGCGCGGAGCAGCTGTACGCACTCCCTGACGCGGCTATTCTCATCAATGTCAGCAATGACGCGTGGTTTGGCGATTCGATCGCGCCACACCAGCACCTCGAAATCGCCCGGATGCGTTCACTCGAGTTCGGTCGACCTGCCATACGTTCCACCAACACGGGTATCAGTGCGTTTATCGGCGCGGGCGGTGAGCTCCTGCAGACCGGGAAACAGTTCGAGCCCGAACTCCTGACCTCGAAAGTCACACCGTATGTTGGAACCACGCCGTACGTGAGGGTCGGGAACCTGCTCATTATCGGCCTCTGCCTGGGCATACTGGGTATCTGCCGCATGCGCTATCGCGGCGGCTTGTAGACGCCGCAAAGCTGCTGCGAAGCGCGGCCTGTTCCTGTAGTCTGCGGGTTTTCCGGAACCCGACGAAAGCGACACCGATGACCACCCCGTACAAGCCTGAAATTGTGGAGCAGGAAGCCCAGCAGCACTGGGTCGAAGCCCGCAGTTTCGAGGTCGATGAAGACCCGAATAAAGAGAAATTCTACTGCCTGACTATGTTCCCGTATCCGAGCGGGAAACTGCACATGGGGCACGTACGGGTGTTCACGATTTCTGATGTGATCGCGCGCTACCATCGCATGCTCGGCAAGCACGTCCTGCAACCGATGGGCTGGGATGCATTTGGCATGCCCGCTGAGAACGCCGCGATCAAGAACCAGGTGCCGCCGGCAGAGTGGACCTACAAGAACATCGAAGACATGCGCGGTCAGCTCAACCGTCTCGGCTATGCCTACGACTGGAGGCGCGAAGTCACTACCTGTCGGCCCGACTACTACCGCTGGGAACAGTGGTTGTTCACGAAGATGTTCGAAAAAGGCCTGGTCTACCGCAAGAACTCCGTCGTCAACTGGGACCCGGTTGACCAGACCGTGCTGGCGAACGAACAGGTTATCGACGGGCGCGGCTGGCGTTCCGATGCGCTGGTTGAACGGCGCGAGATCCCGCAGTGGTTTATGAAGACCACCGCCTACGCGGATGAGCTGCTCGATGAACTTGACCGCATGCCCGGCTGGCCCGATTCGGTCAAGACGATGCAGAGGAATTGGATCGGACGCTCGGAAGGTGTCGAGTTATCGTTTGACGTCAAGGGCGAGAACGATCCGCTGACCGTGTACACAACGCGCCCCGATACGCTCATGGGTGTGACTTACATGGCCGTCGCGGCAGAGCATCCACTGGCCGCTAAAGCCGCGGCAGACAGTCCAGAGATTGCCGCATTCGTTGAGGAGTGCGTGAAGACCGATGCTGCCGAGGCGACGCTCGAAACGATGGAAAAGAAGGGCATGCCGCTCGGTATTTCCGCGATTCATCCAATGACTGGCGACGAGGTGCCGCTCTGGGTCGCGAACTTCGTGCTCATGAGTTACGGCACCGGCGCGGTTATGGCCGTTCCTGGCCACGATGAGCGCGACTGGGAATTCGCGAAGAAACACGCTGTCGAGATCAAGCAGGTTATCGCCCCGGCCGATGGTTCCGAAATTGACATCCAGGAACAGGTGTTCATCGAGAAGGGCGTCCTCGTCAATTCGGGCGAGTACGACGGTATGGATTATGAGACGGCATTCAACGCGATTGCCGATTACTTCGAGGAAACCGGTCGCGGGCGACGTACCGTCAACTATCGCTTACGGGACTGGGGTGTCTCCCGGCAGCGCTACTGGGGCACACCGATACCGATCATCTACTGCGATGACTGCGATGCGGTGCCGGTTCCCGAAGAGGATCTGCCCGTAGTGCTGCCCGAGGATGTCACGGTTACGGGCACAGGTTCCCCGCTCAAGGATATGCCGGAGTTCGTCAACGTGGCTTGTCCCAATTGCGGCAAGGACGCACGCCGCGAAACCGATACCTTCGACACGTTTGTCGAATCGTCGTGGTATTTCGCGCGTTACGCGTGTCCGGATAGTGATACCGCGATGCTTGATGAGCGTGCGGCCTACTGGACACCGGTGGACCAGTACACGGGCGGCATCGAGCACGCGATTCTGCACTTGTTGTACTCACGCTTCTTCCAGCGTGTCATGCGCGACGAGGGGCTCACCGATGTTTCGGAGCCGTTCACCAACCTGCTGACGCAGGGCATGGTGCTCAAGGATGGCGCGAAGATGTCGAAGAACAAGGGCAATACGGTCGATCCCCAGGAACTGATCTCCAGGTACGGCGCTGACACCGTGCGCCTGTTCATGATGTTTGCCGCGCCACCCGAGCAGTCGCTCGAGTGGTCCGACGAAGGTGTGCAGGGCAGTTATCGGTTCCTCAAGCGCTTCTGGCATGCCGTTGTTGACCATGCCGAAGCAGGACCCGTTACGGCGCTCGACCCGGCGTCACTGGACGACGCCCAGAAGGCGCTGCGTCGCAAGACGCACCAGACGATTGCCAAGATCGGTGACGATCTCGGTCGCCGCAACAGCTTCAACACGGCGGTGGCGGCAGCCATGGAACTACTGAATGCGATCAACAAATTTGACGACGTCTCCGACGCTGGTCGGGCCGTCGAACATGAAGCGCTCGAAGCCGTGGTGATTATGCTGTCGCCCATGACGCCACATATCTGTCACGCCTTGTGGCAACAGCTTGGGCACGAGACGGCGTTGATTGACCAGCAGTGGCCCATATTTGACGAGTCGGCGCTGGAACTCGACATGATCGAGCTCGTCATTCAGGTCAATGGCAAGTTACGAGGCCGTGTCGCAGTGCCCGCCGATGCGGATAAGGCGGCGATCGAAGCACTCGCCATCGCCGACGAGAACGTACAGCGCTTTATTGACGGCAAGGACATCCGCAAAGTGATCGTTGTGCCGGGGCGACTGGTAAACATCGTTGTCTAGACTTCCTGTATTGCTTGTCGTCTTGCTGCTCGCGGGTTGCGGGTTCCAGTTGCAGGGTACCTTTACGACGCCGCCCGACATGGAACGCACGTATATCTCTGCGAACGACGATCGCAGCTTGTTCTACCGGGAATTGCACGAGGCCTTGGTTGCCGCGGGCGTGAACCTGGTCGATGCTGAAACTGACGCGACCGCGGTATTTACGATTCTGTATGACCTCACCGATCAGCGTGTGTTGTCCGTGTCGGCCCGCAATGTGCCGACCGAGTACGAGGTGTATTACACGATCGAATACTCGCTCGATAGCGGCGCGAAGAACCTGCTGGAACCGCAGATGTTGACGTTGACGCGTGACTATACCTTTGACCCGACTCTGGTACTGGGCAAAGAACACGAAGAACAATTGCTTCGCGACGCCATTGTTGATGATCTCGTGCGCATCGTATTGAAGCAGATCACAACGCTTTGACATCTGTACTGACCGTCGACGATACCGGCCACGAAGTTCTGGCCGCCTTCCTGGAGCGTTACAGTCTCTCGCTCACCGAACTGGCTCCTGGCGAAGAGATCACGGGCAGCTTCTGGGGTGAATCGGAGGCAGGTGTCGTGGGCCGGACCGTGTACGTTCGCGGCGACACGCCCGTGCACTCGTTCCTGCACGAGACCAGCCATATCATTTGCATGGACAGCCGGCGCCGCAGCGGCCTCGACCGGGACGCAGGCGGCGACGACCTTGAGGAATCGGCCGTGTGCTATTTGCAGGTTCTGCTCGCCGATCATATAGCGGCCGTCGGCCGCGACCGCCTGATGACCGACATGGATACGTGGGGCTACAGTTTTCGGCTTGGCAATACCCGTGACTGGTTTGAGAAGGACGCCGAAGATGCCCGGGAATTTCTTTTGGCTCATGGGCTTATCAGCGAGGCAGGGCAACCGACGTTCATACTGCGGAGCTGACGTCCGGCCTGGGTGTATAGTCACGTATGGCCTGGATTCGGTACATTGCGTACTTCGTCGCGATCACGTTTGTCACCTGGGCGCTGACGCAGCTCGAGCTTTCATCGCCGGGCAGTCTGAAACTGCATATCGTCCTGAGTGAAACGGACGTTTACGGCACCAGCGAGTTTTCGCCGGTCGAGATGATCCAGGCAATGATCCTCGTTGCCTGCGGCGTCATCATGGCTTGGGTCGCTATGTACTGTCCGTCCCAACGGCCGATTGCGTTTGGCCTCGGCGGGCTGGCGCTTGCGTTCCTGATTCGCGAACTCGACTATTTTCTCGATCGGTTCATCGCCGACAATCTGTGGCAGGTCCTGGTCGCCATTGTCGGCGCGCTCGTTATTGTCTATGTCTACCGTCACAGGCGTCGCCTGCGCATCGGGCTCGCACGCATCTGGCCGTCTCCCGGGCTGACCCTGCTGTTCTCGGGCGCCGTCGTCCTGTTTGGCTACTCACTCCTTGTTGGCCACGAAGCCTTGTGGATGTCAATTCTCGGCGACAACTACCAGCGTGTGATCAAGCTTGCAGTCGAAGAATTCATCGAGCTGGTTGGTTACTTCCTGTGGATGATCGGCACGATCGAATATGCATTCCAGGCGCGCGCCATCGCCTACCGGGAACCGCAGCCTGCCGCGCGTCGCCGACGCGACAAACGCCGGCATGACTCTGAAGGAAAATTTTGACGAATTACAAGATGGTCGGGTTTGGGGCGTCGCCGTAGACTTCTTCCGGATCGAATACTTTCTCGGTCTCGGTCCACTCGAGTTCCACGTGGCCGTCCGCCTGCTTTGCTTCGAACTCGGCTCCAACGGGAACCTTGCGGTAGAAACAGCTGCGGTAGCCTACGTGGCAGCTCGCACCGCCCGCGACGTCAACCCGCAGCCAGATGCAGTCCTGGTCGTCGTCGACCAGGAGCTCGCGCACCGTCTGCACGAGCCCACTCGTCGCGCCCTTGTGCCACAGGACCTGTCGGCTGCGGCTGTAATAGTGAGCTTCGCTGGTTGAGATAGTCAGCTGCAGCGCCTCGGTGTTCATGTAGCCCTGCATGAGCACTTCGCCGCTATCGGCGTCAGTGGTTACAACGGTGATCAGCCCACGGTCATCGAACCTGGGTGCCAGATCGTTGCCTTCTTCGACTTGCTCGATAGACGAGCGGGCTTGAAATCGGACGGTCGCGCCAGACATTGTCATTTCTCAAAAAAATAGCGGGCCGGAAGAATACAAGGAAGCCATCCCGCATACCACCGCAGCAATGTTGTTATGATTGCGTTTTTCGACTGGCCGGACCCAGCAACGATGACCATACAGCTACACGACACACTCCAGGGCAAAAAGGTCCCCTTCGAACCCATGACCACGGGCGAGGTGACGATGTACCTGTGCGGACCGACCGTTTACAACTATGCGCATATCGGCAATGCGCGGCCCGCCGTCGTATTCGACCTGCTGGCCCGCGTCCTGCGGCGCCGCTACAAGCTGACCTTTGCCCGCAATATCACAGACGTTGATGACAAGATCATCGCGGCTTCGCAGGAGAGCGGTGAGCCCATCGGCGATATCACGGCCCACTACACCAAGGTCTACAACGACGACATGGGCGCACTTGGCGTCCTGCCGCCGGATATCGAACCGCACGCGACGCAGCACATCGACGTGATGATCGAGATGATTCAAAAGCTCATTGATGAGGGCCATGCCTATGAGGCCGAAGGTCATGTGTTGTTCGATGTCGGATCCCACGCGAAATACGGCGAGCTTTCCAAGCGCGATCTGCGCGAGATGATCGCCGGTTCCCGGGTAGAGGTCGCCCCCTACAAGAAAGCCGCCCAGGACTTCGTGTTGTGGAAACCGTCAACGGAAGATATTCCTGGCTGGGATTCTCCCTGGGGCCGGGGCCGGCCAGGATGGCATATCGAATGCTCCGCGATGGCCGAGAAGCATCTTGGCGATACGATCGATATTCATGCGGGTGGGCAGGACCTCGTATTTCCACATCACGAGAACGAGTGCGCCCAGTCGAGTTGTGCACATGGCGGCGCACCCTTCGCCCGCTACTGGCTGCACAATGGCTTCCTGAGTATCGATGAGACCAAGATGTCCAAATCGCTTGGTAATGTCCTGCTCGTGCACGAACTGATCGAGACGGTTCCCGGTGAGGTTATCCGCCTGGCCCTGTTGAGTGCGCACTACAGGCAGCCACTGGACTGGTCGGCTGAGACGATAGCGTCGGCACGACGCATGCTCGACCGGCTTTACGGTGCGCTCCGCGGTATCGACGTCTCGGCGGAGGCGCGCGCTGCGGCCGCAGTTCCCGAGGAGCTCATCGCCGCGCTCGAGGACGATATCAACACACCCAAAGCCATGGCCGAGTTCTTTTCGCTGGCGCGCACGCTGAACAAGTCCAACGATCCGGCGGAGATGGAATCGTTGGCTGCACAGATGTATGCCGCCGGCGAGCTCATGGGCCTGTTGGGAAGCGATCCTGAGGCGTGGTTTGCCGGCGATACTGATGGGGATATGCCATCGGACGAGATCGAAGCCCTGATTGCGAAGCGCAACGAGGCGCGCGCAGCCAAAGACTTCGCTGCTGCCGACGCTATTCGCGAGCAGCTAGCCAGCGCGGGCGTCGCGATCGAAGACGGCGCCGGTGGTACCACCTGGCGCCGCAGCGGTTAGCCCAATGGCCGGCGAAGTTCAGGCAGCGCAGCAGGAAATCGTAGAAGAATTCGGTCTGTTCGACGACTGGATGGATCGATACCAGTACATCATCGATCTGGGCCGGCGCCTGCCGGAGTTCCCGGAGGCGCTGCGCACCGAGGAGAATCGTATTCGCGGTTGTCAGTCACAGGTCTGGTTCGTAGCGAAGCAGGAAGACGGCAGGCTGTATTTTCAGGCGATCAGCGACGCCGCTATCGTATCGGGTCTGATCGCCTTGCTGCTCCGTCTCTACTCCGGGCGGGAGCCGCAGGACATTCTCGATACCCCGCCGGATTTCGTGCAGGCACTGCAACTCGAGAGTCATCTGAGCCCGACACGCAGCAATGGGCTGAATTCGATGCTGCAGGCCATCCGGGGATTTGCGGCCGAGGCCGCTGCCTGATGCCCAATGCGGTCAGCCGCGCGCTTGCCAGGCCGCTGATCGGCCTGGTTCGTTTGTACCAGGTGACGTTATCGCCCTGGTTTGGAATGAACTGCCGCTATCAGCCAAGCTGTTCGAGCTATGCAATCGAGGCATTGCAGTTGCATGGCGTCCTGAAAGGCAGTTGGCTTGCCGCGAAACGAATCGTCAGCTGCAATCCATGGGGCGGGTCGGGATACGATCCGGTTCCCGGGACCGGAGAGAAAGATGAACCACCGGGATCTCATTAGGGCCCTGCTGATACCCGTTCTGGAACCAGCCGTGTTCATGGTTCTGGCCCTGTTCAGCGTGCTACTCGCGATTGCGCAATCCGGCATGCTGTTCGGGCTCTTCCTGTTGATATTCAGTTTGCCACCGATATTTCGTTACCTGATGTTGATTGTTGAAGACTGCGCTCGTGGCGAACCTCCCGGGGCGCTGGATGCCGAGTACTTCAACTGGGTAGGTGGCATGTACTCGTTCTTTCCGCTGCTCCTGGTCATCGCATTCGGCGTAGTCGGATTCTATGCACATGACGCGCTCGGGATGGCCGGCGTCTATGCAACTTTGGCTGTCGGGGCTGTGCTTTTCCCAACGTCATTGGCCCTTCTCGCGATCACACACTCCCCGAGGCAGAGCATCAACCCGGTCGCGATGTGGCGGCTATTGGCGAAGTCCTATCGAACATTCTGGATCGCACCGCTGTACCTGGCGTTGATCCTGTGGTTCTCGCTGCAGAACATTGCCATGCCGGTTCTTGTCAGCCAGTTTGTCCAGCTGTTCCTGATGTTTTCGTTCGCCGCCGTAACGGGAACACTGATCGCACCAGAGCGGCTGATTGATGACGTGCACATTCCGGATGCTGAAGAGAGGGACGAGCAAACAATCGCCGGCGATATCGAGGCGACCCGGGAATTCGTGTTGACTCACGCCTATGGTTTTATTAGCAGGAACAACCGGCGGGGCGGCTTCAGTCACATCATGAACGAGATCAAGCGCGACCCGGACCCGGGTGGGGCATGGGCCTGGTACTTCGATCGCATGCTGCGCTGGGAAGACAAGCAGCACGCGCTCTTCTTCGCGCAACACCATGTGGGCGACATGCTGGATCACGGCGAGGAGATCCCGGCGCTAAAGACGATTCTGCGCTGCCGTCTCCTGAACGAGAGCTTCAAGCCCTTTCCGGAGGATATTCCCAGGGCGATCGCGGCGGCCGAAAGGAGCGGAAATATCGAGCTTGCAGCCGTGCTGAAGCGAGGCTGAGGCGCTACAATAGCCGATATGGACAAACGCCTGCTCACAATTCTGCGCTGCCCAGTCACGCATAAGGGCTTGTCTTTATTGAAGAAAGACAAGCTTGAGAGGATCAATGCAGCCATCGCCGCGGGTGAGGTGACGACGCACGAAGGTGAGCGTCTGGCACAGCCTCTCGCTGAAGCCCTCGTCACCGACGACGGCAAACGCGTATACCCGGTCGACGACGGCATTCCGGTCCTGCTCGAAAGTGAGTCCATCCACATGGAGCAGCTTGCTTGAAGATCCGGGCTAACCAGCTTTCGTCACACCTTAAGAAATCGCTTGCTCCCTGCTACCTCGTCACCGGCGACGAGTACTTGCTCGTCGCGGAAGCGCTGGACGCGGTTCGTGATGTGGCCCGCGAGCGCGGCTTTGGTAATCGTGAATTGCATGTGGCGACCACCGGATTCGACTGGAACCAGCTGGCAGCGTCGACGGGAAATATGTCGTTGTTTGCGGAGCAGCGGATTGTCGAGTTGCGCTTGCCGACCGGTAAACCAGGCGTCAAGGGCAGCCAGGCTATCGTCGACCTTGTCGGGCAGTCCGGGCCTGAGCTGTTGTTTATCGTGACCGGGCCGAAGCTCGACAAGAGCGGCTCGAATTCCAAATGGGCCAGGACCATCGATCAGAAAGGCGTGACATTGCCGATCTGGCCGATCGAGGTTCGCGAATTGCCGGGCTGGATCGCAAATCGGATGCGGCAGGCTGGGCTGCAACCTGACCGGGACGCCGTAACGCTGCTTGCGGACAGGGTGGAAGGCAACCTGCTCGCGGCCGGCCAGGAAATAGAAAAGCTGCGCCTGCTTCACGGCGAAGGCAAAGTCAGCGCCGAAGACGTCAACGAAGCAGTCGCAAACAGCAGTCGCTACGATGTATACAAGTTGGCCGACGCCGCGATCGCGGGTGATGCAACGCGCGCCATCAAGATTCTCGGAGGGCTCAGGGCCGAAGGCGTTGAGCCTGTCATAGTCATGTGGGCGCTGTCACGCGAGTTACGGACACTGGCGACACTCGATGACGCCGTCCGGCAGGGCAATGACCTGGGTAGCGCGATGAAGTCGGCTCGCGTGTGGGGCAATCGACAGGGCCTCCTGCGCAGTTGTATTGGCCGCCACCAGCACGGCGATTTCCATCGCATGCTCAAGGCGAGCGGCCGAGCCGATGCTGCGGCGAAAGGCCAGCGCTACGGTGACCCCTGGCAGATGGCGGCGGATATCGTGGTCGGGATGGCCCGCGCGTGAGGCCAATCGGTATTTTCGGCGGCACATTCGATCCGATTCACTATGGGCACCTGCGATCCGCTTTCGAGATGTTGCAGGCTCTCAACTTCGAAGAGGTTCTTTTCATACCTTGCGGCGACCCACCGCATCGTGGCGTGACCTACGCAACCTCAGAACAGCGGCTGCGGCTCGTAAAGCTGGCCATTGGCGGTCAGGACGGGTTCACTGCAGATGACCGCGAGCTGCGGCGCGGGGGGCTCTCGTATACGGTCGATACCCTGGAGTCGCTACGGACGGAATTTCCGGACCGTTCGCTGGGTCTGATAGTAGGCATGGACGCATTTCTCGGCCTGCCTGGCTGGCATCGGTGGGATGAGATCCTGAATGTTGCCCATATTGTCGTCGCGCACAGGCCCGGCTGGAAAGCGCCGGATATGGGCGCCTTGGGCCAGATAATATCCGAGTACGGTACACATCGCGTCGAGGATCTGCACACGGCGAATGCAGGACGCGTCCACATACATGCTGTCACGCAGCTCGAAATAGCGTCGACCGAGATTCGTGACCTTATCGCAGAGGGACGTGATCCGCGCTTCCTGATGCCCGACGCGGTACGCGACGAGATTCTAAATTCCGGTATATACAAAGGAGACTGACATTTGGACAAGCACGAGAACCACGCATGAAGGGTGAAGCACTGACCGACCTGGTCGTCGAGGCACTTGACGATGTCAAAGCAAAAGACATTGTCCGGCTCGATGTACGCGACATGACCTCTGTCACAGACTACATGGTCGTGGCGAGCGGAACGTCGAATCGGCACGTCAAAGCACTGGTAGACAACGTGTCTGAAAAAGCCAAAGCGGCCGGCCATCGCCCGATAGGAATTGAAGGGGCAGAGGGCGGTGAATGGGTGCTGCTGGACCTTCAGGACACCCTGGTGCATGTCATGTTGCCGAAGGTGCGTGAGTTCTACAATCTGGAGAAACTCTGGTCGATTTCCCCATCGGGAGATGCGGCGGCAACTGACGGCTGAGCCTTGCATATTCGATTGCTTGCTGTTGGTGATCGCCAGCCGTCCTGGGTGGACGAGGCCTTCGGTATCTACACTGGGCGGTTTCCGCGCGAGTGGAAATTTCGGCTCGACGTGCTTTCCACAGTGCGTCGCAACAAGAACGACAAGTCACGCCAGGCGATGGAAGCCGAGGGGGAACTGATCCTCGCGAAACTGAATTCGGCCGAACAGGTCGTACTGCTCGACGAACGAGGCAAGGAATTCGATAGTAAGGGTCTGGCGTCCAGGATGTCCGACTGGCAAAGTGATGGCCGCGATCTATGTTTTGTCATCGGCGGCCCCGATGGCGTGTCGGATAGTGTCCGCCGGAGGGCGGACGTCAGCTGGTCGTTGTCGAAGTTGACTTTGCCCCACGGTCTCGCGCGTGTGTTGTTCGCTGAGCAGTTATACCGTGCGCACTCGCTCCGGACCGGCCACCCCTATCATCGTGCATAACCTGAATGACTCGCCCGCCCACATTGCTGCTTGCTTCGACGTCACCGCGACGTCGTGAAATCCTCACGTCGCTCGGACTGGATTTCACGGTTGTGCACGTGGATGTGGACGAGAGCGCGCGACAAGGTGAGACGCCGGGCAACATGGCGCTGCGCCTCGCCGTCGCCAAGGCCGAGGCAGCTGATGCGGATGGCGGCAGCGTTGTATTAGGGGCGGATACGGTAGTTGTCGTCGATGAGCATGCACTGGGCAAGCCGACAGACAAAGCGGATTGCCTGGCAATGCTGGAGCGTCTCTCGGGTCGAGGGCACAAAGTACTGACCGGAATTGCTTTGCGAGGGCCGCAAGGGACCCAGACTGCTTTGTCAGAAACCGATGTGTATTTTCGCGAAATTGGGCGCGACGAGGCGCTTGCTTACTGGCACAGTGGGGAGCCTTGCGACAAGGCAGGTGCCTATGCCGTACAAGGCCTCGGCGGCGTATTCGTCGAACGTGTTGAAGGCAGTTATTCCGGCATTGTCGGGCTGCCCGTATTCGAGACCGCGACGTTGCTGGCCAACGTAGGGCTCGGGGTTGTAACCAGGCAAGAATCCAATGACGGATGAGTCCCTAAAAGAAGAGATCCTGATCAACGTGACACCCAGCGAGGTGCGCGCCGCGCTGCTCGAGAATGGCGTATTGCAGGAAGTCTATATTGAGCGTTCCGCGCGCCGCGGACTGATCAGTAATATCTACAAGGGCAGGGTGCTGCGTGTGCTTCCGGGCATGCAGGCAGCATTCATCGATATTGGCCTCGAGCGCACCGCGTTCCTGCATGCCTCTGATATCGCGAGGCCGAACGATTTCGAGGACGAGAACACCGTTCCCAATATTCGCGAACTTGTGCGTGAGGGCGACGAAATTATGGTGCAGGTCGTCAAGGATCCACTCGGCAACAAAGGCGCGCGGCTGACGAGCTATATCACCTTGCCGTCCAGGCACCTGGTGCTCCTGCCGCGCAGCAATACGATCGGCATCTCTGCCCGGATCGAGGATGAGGACGAACGCGAGCGCTTGCGCGGAATTATCGAAGAGCTGCTCGAGTCGACAGAACTCGAGTGTGGAGCGATCGTCCGAACCGTGGCTGAAGGTGCGGAACAGGAGGCGCTGGCTGCCGATTTACGTTACTCCCTGAAGCTCTGGGATGTCGTTAAGGAACAATTCAGCAGGTGCAGCGCAAAATCCCTGGTTCATGAGGATCTGTCGTTGCCACTCAGGGTGCTGCGCGACATGGTGACCAGCGACGTCGAACGTGTCCTCGTTGATTCGGATGGTGACTTCCAGACCATGCAGGAGTTTGCGGCCACATTTCTGCCCGCCACCGAGCCAGGTATCGAGCTCTACCGGCGGCGCCGACCTATCTTCGACCTGCACGGCATCGAGGACGAGATTCGCAAGTCGCTTGAGAGAAATATTCCATTAAAATCCGGTGGTTATCTTATTTTTGATCAAACAGAGGCGATGACGACGGTCGACGTCAACACGGGCGGGTACATCGGTCATCGGAATCTCGAGGAGACGATCTATCGGACCAATCTCGAGGCTGCCGTTGCGATTGCGCGCCAGCTTCGGCTGCGTAATCTCGGCGGCATTATCATCATCGACTTCATCGATATGGAGGAAGTCGCTCATCGCGAAAACGTCCTGCAGGTGCTGGAGCAGGCGCTCGCTCGTGACCATGCCCGTCACCAGATCACGCCCGTTTCGCCATTGGGCCTCGTCGAAATGACGCGCAAGCGCACACGCGAGAGTCTGCAGCATGTGCTGGGTGAGGATTGCCCGGCTTGTTCGGGACGCGGCTTCGTCATGACAGCGGAGACCGTGTGTTTCGAGATATTCCGAGAGATCATTCGCCAGTCCAGGCAATTCGAGTTTGACGAGGTCATGGTACTTGCGCATCAGGATGTTATCGAGTTGTTGCTCGATGAACAGGCACGCAGCCTGGCAGAGCTCGAAGAACAGACGGGCAAATCTATTCGCCTGCAAACAGAGTCGCTGTATCTGCAGGATCAGTTCGACGTGGTCCTGATGTAACAGGCTGGATGATGAAACAGTTCTTCAGAAAACTGACCAAGGTATTCGGCTATACAGCGGCAACCACAGTCATCCTGCTGGCCATAGCCGTGGGGCTGTTTCGCCTGTTTCTGCCGCGGCTCCCTGAATACCAGGACCAGATCAAGGTTTGGGCGAGCGACGCAATTGGAATGGAGGTCGAGTTTTCCGGCATGAACGCCCGGTGGGCCCTTACTGGTCCCGAGCTCGAGTTCTACGATGCCGAGTTGGTCCGCCCTGACGACCGGAGGCGCAGTATCGCAGCCGAGGTTGTGAGTGTGGGTATCTCCCTGAACAGCCTGTTGTTCGAAGGGACTTTTGTCGTGGACCGGGTCGTAATTCGCAGGACGGGCATCGAGGTACACCAGCTCGAAGACGGCGGCTGGTGGATTCAGGGAGTCGCGATTGACGAATTGCCGGTGGGACAGGCTGATGCCCCACAGCGGCTCAACGATGTGGAAGTCATTGGCGAAGATATAGAAATCCAGTTTCTTCAGTTTGGTGATCAGCGACCGAGATTTATTAGCGTGCCGCGCACGCTGGTTAGCGTAGACGAACATCGAATAGCGCTCGATGCGACCGTCAGGCTGTCGGAGGATCTCGGCAGGCAAATCCAGTTGTCGGCTACCCAGCTGCTCGATGTCCCGGAAACGGATCGCAGCTGGGACGTCAGGATAGAAGCGGACGACATCGATCTCGCGGGCTGGTCCCGTCTGCAGCCGGTCGAGCGCATAGAGACTCTCTCCGGTGAGGGCGATCTGGACCTGTCCGTGGTACTGGCCGATGGCTCGATAACTAACGCGACAGCGGATGTCGATTTCTCGGAGGTGTCCTTTGTAGACGGGCAGGTTTTCGATCTACAGGGGCGCTTCGAACTCGATAGGTCCTTCAACGGCTGGCTCGTTGCTGCAGAGGACCTCAGGTTGTCAGCGGACGATCACGAGTGGCCGGAGTCGTCCCTGCGTGCTGAAGCGGGAGTCGACGCGGATGGCAAAATTGCCATGCTGAATCTGCGCGCCTCATACTTGAATCTCGATGACAGTCGCCTGCTGCTGCCACTGATCCCGGGTGAGCAGCGCGCTCGGTTGAGCGGGCTGGACCCCAGTGGCGAAATTCGAGACTTCGTAGCGACCATTTCGAATATCGACAGCGATTCGCCGCAATTCGATATCTCGGTCAACCTTGATAATGCCGGCGTCGCGGCGGACGGCAAACGGCCCGGGGTTCGGGGTTTCACCGGGCACATGCGCGCCAACCGATCCGGCGGCCGAATCGAGATTCGCTCGTCGAACATGTTGCTCGACATGCCTCAGGTAATGGATGCGCCGGTCGATATCCTTTCCGCAGCCGGTACCGTGCTCTGGCGCAGCGGCAACAATGAGACCATCGTCCTGTCGGACAGTATCCGCATCATTAATCCTGTGCTTGATCTGGACAGCAACGTTCGGTTGACGATCAACGGTGACGGGCGTGCGCCTGATATTGACCTCGCGAGTACCTTCCGAGTCGATGACATTAGTGCGGCGCGGAATTACCTGCCCCGCGAGATCATGAGCCCGAGGCTGTACAACTGGTTCCAGGGTTCGCTCGTAAAGGGCTCTATCGAAAATGGCAGGTTGACGCTGAACGGGCCTCTCGACAGGTTTCCGTTCGAAAACGGCGAGGGACAGTTCCGCATAGACGCCACGGCGCGCAATACGACGTTGAAATTCCACCCGGACTGGCCGGCGGCAGAGCAGGCGAATATCGACATCGTGCTGGAGAATACGCGGCTGTACTCAGTCAGCAATCGATCCACCAACACGGGTAACCAGGCGGTCAACACGTTGGTCGAGATTCCAGACCTGCGGAACCCGATACTGAAGATTGAAGGTTTGGTGACGGGCAACCTGGAGACGCTTCGCCAGTTCGCACTGGCAAGCCCCATCAACAGAATTACGGGTGGCAATCTGAACCGATTGACGGTTTCAGGTGACGCCTCAGTCAACCTCGATCTTACGGTGCCGCTCAAGGACGCCGAGAGCACGACACTCAATGGCTTGCTGAGAAGCAACAATGGCACGCTGGCGGTACAGGGGCTGAAGCCGCCCGTTACCGATATTATCGGCGAGATTCTGATCACTCGAGATGCGATTACCAGCGACTCCCTGGGTGGCCGCTTTCTCGGCGAGGCGATCGACATCGTTGTCGGCCCCAGCGAAGACCCGCGAATCTATGCATTAGCGACCGTAGAAGGTGCGACGACGGCAACGGCGATAATCGAGGAACTCGGTCTTCCGCTGGAAGGCCTGATCAGCGGCGCGACCGACTACACGGCACAGGTGCGGTTTCCTCGTGGCAGCCTGGATGAGCGGCAACCGCTAAGCGTTATGTTCGACAGCGATCTTGTCGGCATAGCGGTCGACCTGCCCGATCCGGTGCAGAAGCCTGCGGCCGACGAGTGGCGCTTGCGGGGCGACATTCGCTTTATGCCTGGCGGCGAGGCTATCGAGAGCACGGGCTTTTTGCGTGACGATATAACCTGGCAGCTGGGCTTCACACCGCTGGAAGATGGCTGGGACCTGGACCGCGGGGTAGTGCTGCTGGGTGGCGGCGAAATTCAGCAGCCCGAAACGCGTGGACTTCACATCCAGGGCGCGACAAGCACCGTTCGCCTCGAGGAATGGCTCGACTTGTCACGCAGTGGCGAAACAAAGGTCGGTGCGGCGGACCGTATTCGATCGATAAACGTAACGGTCGATAGCCTGTTTGCTCTCGGCCAGCACCTGCGCGGACATCATGTGCATCTCGAACGCAGCGCTCGCGACTGGTTTGTGCAGCTTGAAGGAGAACACGTCGTTGGCTCGGTATTTGTTCCCTATGACTTCGGCTCGCAGCGGGCCATGGTTATCGAAATGGAGCGCCTGTACCTGCCCGGCGACGATATAACGCCACCGTCTGAGTCGACGCTCGATCCCAGGACCTTGCCGCCCATTACTCTGACGGTTGAGGATTTCGCCCTGGCCGATCGCTATTTTGGCACCCTCGAAGTGAACCTGGTGCGCACCGCTGAGGGCCTGGAAACTGAGACGCTCGCGACCAAAGATGCGACGTTTGAGTTTGTCGGCGCGGCCAGGTGGGTAGCCGACGATAACGAGGAGCTGGGCAGCCGCACTTACCTGACGGCCAGCCTCAACAGCACGAATGTCGAGGCAACCATGAGGCGCCTGGATTTCGCAAAGGGGATCAGCGGCGACTCGATGGGCATCCTGATGGACCTGAGTTGGTCGGGTGGTCCGCGCGCCAGTTTTCTCGATGTACTCGACGGCGAGGTTCGCGTGCGCATGGAGGAGGGTCAGCTCGAGGAAGTGGAGCCGGGCGCGGGGCGCATGCTGGGCCTGGTTAGCTTCGTTGCACTGCCGCGCCGCCTGTCGCTCGATTTCAGCGACGTATTCTCAAAGGGGTTTGGTTATGACTCGATCGATGGGACGTTCCACATAACAGACGGCAATGCGACGACTTGCGATTTGTCGTTTGAAGGGCCGGCAGCCGACATTGGTATCGTCGGCAGCACGAATCTCGCGACGAGCGAGTACGAGCAGGGCGCCGTCATCAGTGCCAATGTTGGCGCCACGCTGCCGATCGTGGGTGCCGTTGTCGGCGGGCCACCGGGCGCGGCGGCCATGTTGATATTTTCGCAGATATTCAAGAAACCGCTCCAGGAAATGGGGCAGGTGTTCTACGGTATATCGGGCCCTTGGGAAGATCCCGGGATCGAGCCGATCGACTCGGACGACTTCGTTCGCTACGGTGAACTGGCAGGGTGTTTGCCCGAGGGAACCAAGGAATGACAATGCGCGTCGCAGCCATACAGATGAACAGCGGGCCCAACGTCGATGCCAATCTCGATCTGGCAGGCCGCTTGCTGGCCGAGGCGGCGGCTGACGGTTGTGTGCTCGCGGTCTTGCCTGAGAATTTCGCGCTCATGCCCGAACGTGGCGAGGACAAGGCGCAGCACGCGGAGGAACCGGGAACTGGCCCCATCCAGGATTTTCTTGCCGCTACGGCGGCGGAGCACGGCCTGTGGGTAATCGCAGGCAGTATGCCCTTCGTGTCGCCGGAAATTGCGGCCCAGCGGGTATACGGCGCATGTCCGGTCTACAACCCCGAGGGTAATGCTGAGGCGGTGTACCGGAAGATTCACTTGTTCGACGTCGATCTTGTCGACAAAAAGGAGTCCTACCGCGAATCGAACTCCATGTATCCGGGCGATGAGGTTGTCACGGTTGATACGCCAGCAGGCCGCGCAGGTCTGACGATTTGCTATGACCTGCGATTCCCCGAGCTGTTCCGGCAGCTCGTTGACGCCGGATCGACGCTGTTCACAGTACCAGCCGCGTTCACGGCGACAACTGGTGAGGCACATTGGCACACGTTGCTGCGCGCAAGGGCCATCGAAAATCTGGCATATGTCATCGCTCCCGGGCAGTATGGCCTGCACCCGGACAACCGCTCGACATTCGGACATTCACTGATCTGCGATCCCTGGGGCCGGATACTGGCTGAACAGGCGGAAGGAAATTGCGTCGTCGCCGCCGATATCGACCCGGAATTGCCCGCGCGACTTCGCGGTGAGTTTCCGGCATTGTCGAACAGGCGTCTGACCAGCTAAGCAGTTAGAAACAGGAATTTCTTTTGAGCTCAGGCAAAAACACATCGATAGATGCAGTCATGACACGCTTACTCGAGCCGGCGGGACTTGGTGAGCAACAACTGTCGACGACGCTTGGTGGCCTGATGCGCGGCGGCGTCGACTATGCGGACCTGTATTTCCAGGTCACTCGACAGGAGAGCTGGTCGCTCGAGGACGGCATCATCCGGGAAGGAAGTTTCAGCCTCGACCAGGGTGTGGGCGTGCGCGCCAACAGCGGTGAGAAGACCGGTTTCGCCTATTCCGATGAGCTCGTCCTTCCAGCCTTGGAGTCAGCCGCGGGTGCCGCTCGCGCGATTTCGAGGCAGGGGCAGGAGAAAAGCGTCCAGGCCTGGCGACGGAGCGACGCAGCAATCCTGTATCCGATGTCGGATCCGACGACGAGCATTGACGACGAACAAAAGACGAGCCTGCTACTCGAACTCGACGCGGCGACCAGAAAACTCGATAGTCGTATCGAGCAAGTGATGATCAGCTTGGCCAGCAGTCAGGACCTGGTGCTCGTCGCCGCATCGGATGGCACGATGGCGGCGGACGTACGCCCGCTGATCCGTCTTAATGTCAGCGTGATTATGGAGCAGGACGGCCAACGTGAGCACGGTTACTCGGGTGGCGGCGCAAGGGCAGATCTCAGCTACTTCCTGGATGGTGATCTTCCGCTCGACTTCGCCCGGGAAGCTGTGCGGCAGGCGGCCATCCAAATGGAAGCACAGCCGGCGCCCGCCGGAACGATGCCTGTCGTGCTGGGCAACGGCTGGCCCGGGATCCTGTTGCACGAGGCGGTTGGGCATGGGCTCGAAGGAGATTTCAACCGGAAGGGCCTCTCGGCGTTCCGCGGCAAGGTCGGGCAAAGGGTCGCTTCTGAGCAATGCACGATCGTTGACGACGGCACGATCACCAATCGGCGCGGTTCGCTGTCTGTCGACGACGAAGGCACACCCGCGCAGAACACCGTGCTTGTCGAGAAGGGCATATTGCGCGCTTACATGCAGGACAAGTTGAATGCGCGCTTGATGGGTGTCGAGGCAACCGGTAACGGGCGGCGCGAGTCGTTTGCGCACGTGCCAATGCCGCGCATGACGAATACTTACATGCTGGCCGGCAGTCACGATCCTGACGAAATCATCGCCTCGGTCGACAAAGGTATCTATGCGCCGAATTTTGGTGGCGGCCAGGTGGACATCACTTCTGGCAAATTCGTGTTCTCGGCGAGCGAGGCCTACCTGATCGAGAAGGGTAAAGTCACCACGCCGGTCAAGGGCGCGATGCTGATCGGCGACGGGCCCGAGGCTCTGCACAAGATTTCAATGGTCGGAAACGACCTGAAACTCGATACAGGAGTTGGTACCTGCGGCAAGGAAGGGCAGTCAGTGCCTGTTGGGGTTGGACAACCGACACTCAAGATTGACGAATTGACCGTGGGCGGCACCGCCTGACCAAAAATCGCCCGAAAAGATTTCACATAAGTCGAATTCTTGCGACTTCACACTGCACAATGTGAGGCAACTCACTCCATTCAACATATCTTGGGAGTAGAGTCTTCGTATCTCATGGAGGGATACGAAGATGTCATTCGACAACACCATTACAGAATACGACATGGACGCCAACTCCCAGCAGTTCGTACAGGGATTACGCGGCGATGGCAGCGATTTTGAGCCCGATCTGGCTGTGGATGGCCTGAACGAGGGGATTCTTTCGCGCATCCTTGGACTATTCGGAGTCGGTCGCTCCTGAGCCTGAACAAGGACTTAGACAGAGCGACATATTCGAAAGACCCGGCCAACGGCCGGGTTTTTTGCATTTAGCCACTTTACATACGCCGCCTGCTATGGAGAATAAATCGGTATTAGACGGATATCGATATGTGGCTCTCCAAACCGATCTACGAAAGTTTGCCTTACTTCTACCTGCTCGCGGGTGCGGTTTCGCTTGGCCTGTCGATGTACCTGAACTACTGGTACCTGCCGACGATATGCTTCATCGTGGGTCTGGTCTGCCTGGTTGGCGGTCTGGTTGTGCTCTTGAAGCGGCGTGACAGCCGCGTCAACGATCGACGCGTGGGCCAGCGGCAGGACTACTAGGATAGCGAACTAAGCAGTTTCCTGTTCGTCGACGGCCGATTCTTCGTCTTCTTCCAGCACCTCTTCGGGTAGCTCGTCGGCTGCGCGCAGGTCGCGGTAGACCAGTTCATGCACACCCAGTGACACCACGTCCCCATCTCGCAAGCGGTACTTCTTGATCTGTTTCTCACCCAGAAACACACCGTTGGTACTATTGAGATCTTCAATAACACAGCCGTCGTCGTCGCTGATCAATTGCGCGTGGTGACGGCTGACAAACTTGCTCCTGATATAGATTTCATTGTCCGGTGATCGGCCGACAATAATCCGGCCGGGCGCGAAGGTGAATGCCTCGGCGATTTCACCGTCCGTCCGGACCTCGATGCGTGTGACGTCCCCGCCGGTCGGATAACGATTCTGTATCTGCTGCAGTTTCTCGTGAATTCCTGTGTTGCTCTCGTGTTCTTCCCAGTTGAGCTCGGCGATCGCGGCCTTGACATCGTCCAGGCCGACGCTCTCTTTCTCGTCGGCAAAAGCACAAAGCAATGCGGTGTCGCACAGTGTGTTGATCAGGCGCGGTACGCCGCCCGTGTAACGATGGATGATCTCGAAGGTATCGTCGCCGAAGAGCCTCTTTTCGTGTGCCCCAGCGACAGACAGGCGGTGTTCGATGTACTCGCGCATTTCGCGACCATCGAGCGGTCCGAGATGAAAACGCAGGCGGACGCGCTGCGTAAGTTGTTTCAGCCCGGCTGAGTCGAGCGTGTCGCGAAGTTCCGGCTGGCCCGCGAGTATGATGCGCAGCACCTTTTCCTTGTGCGTTTCGATGCCCGAGATCAGGCGAATTTCCTCAAGCACCTTGCGGGTCAGGTTCTGTGCCTCATCGACAATCAGCACGACCTTCTTGCCGTTCGAGTATTGCTCGATCAGGAACATGTTGAGCATGTCGAGCAGCTCGACCTTGCGCTTGTTGAACGGTTTGAAGCCGAATTCCGTCAACACGGCCTGCAGGAATTGGGTCGGTGTGAGCTGGGTTTGCGACACAACAGCGTAGACGACGTCCTCGTCGAGCTCCGAGAGGAACGACTGGAGCAGCGTCGTCTTGCCTGAGCCGATTTCGCCGGTAATGACGACGAAGCCGTCGGCGAGCCAGATGGTCGACTCCATGTAGGCCTTCGCCCGGGCGTGCTGTTTGCTCCAATACAGAAAATCCGGATCCGGCGTCAGCCGAAACGGTTGTTCCTGAAGATTGAAGTGACCCAGATAAGACATATCGAACCAGTTTACCTGCTTTTTTGGTGTTCGGGCTACGCTGTGGGCACGGACCAGCGCGCGGACTACGTCACACTCTGACTGATTATGTCGACAAGCTCGTCGCGTTTCCCGGCAGTGTCGGCAGTCACCGTAATATGCCCGAGCTTGCGGCCGGGGCGGGCGCTCTTACCGTAGTCATGCAAGATGCCCGACTCGAGCGATCTGGCTGCATCCTGAATCTCGCCGATCAGGTTGATCATACCGGCGTGTCCCAGGCCCGCCGTGGAACCAAGCGGCCGGTTCATCACCGCCAGGAGGTGATTCTCAAACTGGCTGGTCTCCGATCCTTCGATTGTCCAATGGCCGGAGTTATGCACACGCGGCGCGAACTCATTGGCCAGCAAGTCATCTCCCCTGACGAACAGCTCCAGCGCCAGCACACCGACGTAGTCGAGGTGGCCGAGCATACGTCGCATATAGTCTTCGGCTCGTTCGGCCAGGTCCGGATTAGCGACCGGTGAAGTCGACGTACGCAGGATACCGCCCCGGTGAACGTTACGGCTCAGCGGGTAGATAGCGATGTCACCGTCGCTGTTGCGAACCCCAATGCACGACACTTCGTAGTCAAATGGGACCCATTGCTCGGCAATCAGGAGAACAGTGCCCAGTTCCCTCCAGGCCTGCTCGATATCGTTCCGATCCTGCACGACGAACTGGCCTTTGCCGTCGTACCCAAGTCGGCGGGTCTTGATGACCACGGGAAGCCCCAGCGAATCAACGGCAGCTTCCATGTCTTCGCGCGAATCGATGGCTCGGTAGCCCGGTAAAGGGATCTCAAGCTGCTCAAATAGCCGCTTCTCGTCCAGTCTGTCCTGCGCCAGGCGCAAAGCGTCGGCGGGCGGGAAGACGGGAACGTCATCGTCGATCTTCTGCAGGGCCTCGACAGGGACGTTCTCGAATTCGTAGGTGATGACGTCGCAGGTGGCAGCGAGCTTGGCAAGCGCTTCTGCATCGTCAAACGGCCGCTGGATGACGTCGCCACATTCAGCGGCCGGTGGTGAATCCGAGGGATCTATGAAGCGGCATTCAACATCGAGATCGCGGGCTGCGTGGCCCAGCATCTGGCCGAGTTGGCCGGCGCCGATGATACCGATACGCATGGGTCTACTTGCTGGGGTCGCTGTCGGCCAGGACCTTGTCGGTCTGGTTCTTGCGGAACGCTTCGAGGGCCGCGGCGATCGCACTGTCCTCATTGGCGAGTATGGCAGCAGCGAGCAGCGCGGCGTTCACGGCACCGGCGCGGCCGATAGCCATGCAGCCGACGGGAATGCCAGCGGGCATCTGAGCGATCGAAAGCAGCGAGTCCATGCCGTTCAGGGCCTTGGACTGAACCGGGATACCAAGGACCGGCACGCGTGTCTTGGACGCTGCCATGCCCGGCAAGTGAGCCGCGCCACCCGCGCCAGCGATGATGACTTTCAGACCGCGCTCGACGGCAGAATCCGCGTAATCAAACAGCAGGTCCGGCGTGCGGTGGGCCGAGACGACTTTCACTTCATGGGCTACACCGAGTGCTTCCAGCGTCTCACTTGCATGGCGCATCGTCTCCCAGTCGGAGCGCGAGCCCATAATGATGCCAACATCAATACTCATTTCGAAATTCTACACTACCTGTTATTTGCGGCGCAGGCTCTCGAGCGTTGCGCGGATCGGCTCCGGATCAATGTGCCGCATGATCTTGCCAATGTACTGCTTCTGTCGGCGCAGTGCGCCATGCGCCTTGATTCCGCGTGCTTCGATCACGGCTTCGAGCAGGTCTTCGTCGAGACCAAGAGAATCCAGCTCCGCATCGCGAAGTGTAATCAGTTCCTCACCGAGTTTCTGCCTCGCCTGGTGTTCGCGTTTCCTCGCGCTTTTACTGGGCTTTGTATCGTCCACCGGCTAAAGTACCTCCCGCAGTCGGCCCGCGATCCGGGGGCGGGAGTCTATCATGGGAAAAATTACAAAACGCGAATCGCTTGGCCGCGCCGAACTTGAAAGCCTCATCACGCTGGCTCTGGACGAAGCGAAGAAGCAAGGCGTCGACCAGGCAGAGGTCGCGGCCAGTCAGGACACGGGTCTGTCAGCAACCGCACGGCTGGGTGACGTCGAGAACCTGGAGTACACCAACGACCGCGGTATCGGGATCACGGTGTTCAAGGACTCGCGCAAGGGCAGCGCCAGCACGTCCGACATTTCGCCGGCGGCGATTCGGGAGGCGGTGACCAAGGCCTGCACGTTCGCCACGCTGACTGCGCGTGACGAGTACTCCGGGTTGGCCGATGCGGACCTGATGTGTACGGATATTCAGGACCTCGATCTCGATCATCCCTGGGACGTCGATGCGAACACGGCTATCGAGATGGCGATAGAGTCCGAGGCAGCCGGCCTGCAGTTCGACAAGCGAGTGAGCAATTCGGAAGGCGCCACGGTGTCGACGAATCGTGGCACGCGTGCTTACGGCAATACGCATGGTTTTATTGGCGGTTACTCACGCACGAGCCACAGCATTACCTGCGTGCTGCTTGCCGAGGCAGACGGGGTAATGCAACGCGATTATCATTACACGTCTGCGCGTAGTGCGGGCGATCTTGACGCGCCGGCCGATGTCGGACGTCGTGCAGGTGAGAAAACGGTCGCTCGCCTGGGCGCCCGGAAGATCAAGACGACCCGGGCGCCCGTCATCTATGTTCCGGAGCTCGCACGCGGGTTCATCGGTCACGCGATGAGCGCGATCACCGGTGGTGCACAGTATCGCCGATCCTCGTTCCTGCTCAACGCGGCAGGCGAGACCCTGTTTCCGAAGTTCGTGAGCATCCAGGAGCGACCGCACCTGCCAAAAGGCATGGCGAGTGCGCCGTACGATGCGGAGGGCGTTGCGACTTACGATCGCGACATCGCGTCCGAAGGCGTGCTGCAGGGATACATCCTCAGCAGCTATTCGGCACGCCGCCTCGGACTGACGACAACCGCGAATGCCGGCGGATCGCAAAACCTGATTGTTCCTGGCGGCGACAAGGACAAGGATTCGCTGGTCAAGGAGATGGGCACCGGGCTGGTTGTGAGCGAGGTGATCGGGCAGGGCGTCAACGGTGTGACAGGAGATTACTCACGCGGCGTTGTCGGGCATTGGGTGGAGAATGGTGAGATTCAGTACCCGGTTCACGAGGTGACTATCGCAGGCAATCTTCGAGACCTTTACCTGCGCATCGCTGCGATCGGTAACGATCAGGACATACGAAGCGGCATTCGCTGTGGCTCGATCCTCGTTGAGGAGATGACGATCGCGGGGGCGTAGATGCTGGTTCCGGCTGGCTGATTGGGGTTCTTTTTATAGTAATATCATGGCGTTAGGAGAATACTGTATGTATTCACAGTATAGTCATTTGCAGGGAA
>CAZKZE010000027.1:0-31260 GCA_964557165.1 uncultured Woeseiaceae bacterium | reverse complement strand
CCGCGATCGCGAGATTCGCCTTGAGAATGGGCGACCAGGTTGTGCATTTGACCTCGCCAACCTGCTTGCCATTCTTGCCCGCGTAGATAAATGCTTCACCAACCGGTTTGTTGCCGTCGACAAGCAGCTTGGTCAGCCGGCGTTGTGCAGGTCGGGCTTTCTCCGCCACGAGTGCATTGCGCCCGGTGAAGTGGCCTTTATCGAGATTGACCACCCAGCCAAGGCCGACTTCGTAAGGCGAACGGTCATAGCCATTGCGCACGGTCGCTTCGGCACAGTTGAAATCGAATCCCGGCATTATGAAGCCGGCCTCGATGCGCACCATTTCGAGCGTGTCCAGGCCGATCGCATGAATGTCGTATTGGCCCTGTATGGCGAAGATCGCATCCCACAGCGGTAGCGCGTTCTGCGGATCTGTCCATAGCTCGTAACCGAGGTCGCCCGTGTACCCGGTTCGCGAAACCGTGACCGGGAAGCCATCGCATTGCAGCTTCTTGATGCCGAATGGCCTGAGATCCTCGAGGCCGTGAATGCCCGCCGCGGTCAACACCGAGTAAGAGGTTGGCCCCTGGACGGCGAGCGCCGCTATGTCATGTGTCTCCACTGCAATCCGGACGTCGAATCCAGCGGCCGACATCAGCAACCAGTCCAGCTGGTGGTGCTGGGAACATAAGCGGTAGGTGTCTTCGTCGAGCTGGAACAGGGTGCCGTCATCGATCACCTTGCCGTCGTCGTTGCACCAGGCAACATAGGTTACGCGCCCGGGCCGGAGTTTCGACAGGTCGCGCGTCAGCAGCCGGTCCAGGTAGGCGTGAGCATCCTTGCCCTCAATCCGGTATTTCTCCATGGGCGTCAGATCCATGACCGAGCAGCCGCTACGCACCGAGAAATACTCTGTCGACAGTTTGTCGACGACATACGGGACCTTATACGTGTTCCAGGTCGCCCAGTGTTCCGTCGTCGACATCGCCGCATAGCGATCATGAAACGGCGTGCGTTGCAGAGCCTGTCGGAAGTGCGTGTGGTCGATGCTCATTTCACACCTCCCAGTTCAAGTACCCGCTTGGCCGCGTTCCGCCCAGGGAGACCATTTATCCCGCCGCCCGGATGGCTGCCGGCGCCGCACAGGAACAGCCGTTCAACAGGCGTGTCGTATTGAGCCGCACCGTGGAGCGGGCGCAGCATGAACGACTGGTGGATCGACAGCTCACCATGATGCCAGTGACCCTGGACCGCGCCGAATTCATCTTCAATGTCGAGCGGCGTCAGGAATTCGTGATCGACGATGAGCGATTTCAGGTTCGGTGAGTAGTCACCGAGCTGCGAAATCACCTTGTAGGCAAGCGTTGTTTTTTGTTCTTCCCAGCCGCCTTCGAGCGCATAGGGCAGGAACGCAATGTTCAGCGACATCACATGATGGCCGTCCGGCGCGAGCGATCTGTCATGCAGGCTCGGCAGTGTCACCTCGAGCACCGGGTGCTCGGAACATTCGTCGTACTTCGAATGATTGAAAGCATGCTCGACATAGCGCATCGACGGGGCGACCAACAGGCGATTGCCCAGTTGCGATTCTGACAGTCCGTCGAATTCCGGCAGGCCGCTCAGCGCAATGTTCAGCTTCCCGACGACGCCAGCGCCGCGAATCTGGGTCACGCGATTCGCAAACATCGTATCGAGGCGGGGCGCTCCGACCATCCTGGAGAAAGTGGTACGCGGGTCTACATTCGAAATGACGAGCTTCCCCTTCACCATCTCACCGTCGGCCAGTTCCGCGCCGAAGGCCTTACCGCGGTCAATGAGGATCTTCTCAACATGCGCGTCAAAGCGAATCGTCGCTCCGGCATCCTCCGCCGACTGCGTCAGCGCGTCGACGAGCTGTGCGCCGCCCTGGCAGGACAATGGTCCATTCAGTTCGCCTTGCAGTCGCTGCAGCCACGTCAGAACGGTTCCGGGTGTTCGCGGCCCCATCGCGCTGCCCATGATGGCATCTGCGGCGATCGCTCCTTTGAGGCGATCGTCCTCGAACACTTCGTTGAGAACATCGTAGATGTTGATCGCCGCCACCCGGAGGAACTCGTACATGGCTTCCTTGCCGAGGCCCATGCGAATGTTCCAGCCAAGCCGCGCAAGCGTCCGCGCGTCGGCGAATCCCATGTTCTTGAGGCGGGGCGGTTTGTTGCTGAATAACGGCTGGATCTTCCTCGCGAATTCGAGGTACCGGCCCTTGAACGCCGGGAACGCAGCGCCATCGGGTTCGGGCAGGTCCGTGCCACTCACGGCGTCGGCGCCGATAACGAGATGCTGTCCATGAGCATCGAGCGCGACCGTGTCGATCGGCGTACCCGTTGAGTACCCGTAGCGGTCCAGCCGCAGGTCTTTGCGAATCGCCTTACTTATCGGGTACGTAACGTGTGCCAGGCCAGGGAAGCGGTAGTCGTCGCTGACGGTCCGCGTTGCCGACATGCCGCCGGCCGACGCTGACGATTCCAGCACGAGCACATCCAGACCGGCACGAGCGAGATACGCAGCGCAAACAAGGCCATTGTGTCCGGCGCCTATTATGAGGACATCAGTCATCGCTGAACTCCTCCGGCGTCGTATCGGGTTTCCTCAGATCGCGAAGTATTTCCCGCGCTGCGTTTGCGCCCGGCGCACCCATTACGCCGCCTCCCGGGTGGGTAGAAGAGCCACACATATACATGCTCTTCACGGGTCCCCGATACTGTGCATAACCCGGGAACGGCCGGTTGAACATGAGTTGGTCAAACGTCAGCTCGCCCTGGAAGATGTTGCCCTCTGTGAGACCGACTTCGTCCTCGAGCTCTCGTGGCGTGCGAATCTCGGCGTGCAGCAACAGGTCCTTGAAGTCCGGGCTGTAATCGGCGATCTGGTCGATAACCGTCCGGCCGAATGCGTCGCGCTTCTCGTCGGTCCAGCCGCCCTCAGCCTCGACCGGGCAGTATTGCACGAACACCGTCGCCATGTGCTTTCCGGGGGGGGCGAGCGTCGGGTCGTACTGCGACGGAATCAGGAAGTCGCAATAGGGGTCTGCCGACCAGCGGTCATCCTTCCAGTCGTCGTAGGCACGTTCGAGACGCGTCAGCGTATCGGTGAAATGCATGTGGCCGAGTGTCAGCGGCGAGTCCTTGGGCAGCGCAGGGAAAGTCGGCATGCCATCCAGCGCGATATTCAGTTTTCCGGATGAGCCGCGAATCTTGAAATTGCGGGCTCGCTCGAGCAATTTTGGCGGCACGTCATTCTTGTCCATCACCTTCGTAAACGTCCGCTTGGCATCGAGATTCGATACGACGATCTTTGCGCGTATCTCTTCGCCGGACGCGAGGCGAACTCCGGTCGCCCGATTGCCGTTCACGACAATCTGTGCAACTTCAGCGTCGTTACGAATTTCGCCGCCAAAAGACTGAAAGGCTGAAGCGATCGCGCCAGACACGGCACCCATGCCGCCGCGCGCGAATCCCCAGGCCCCTACATTGCCATCAACATCGCCCATTGCATGGTGCAACAGCACGTAGGCCGTTCCCGGCGAGTAGACACCGAGACCGGTACCGATGATGCTGCCACCCGAGTAGTGCGCGAGAATCGTGTCGTTTTCGAAGTAGTTCTCGAGGTATTCGGCGATCGACATCGTAAAGAATCGGATGAATTCGTAGATCTGCGCTTCACTCAGCTCGTAGAACTTTTTGAGCAGGTAGGCGAACTCGAACGCGTCGCGCGGCTTGAAAGAACCCGGATCAGGCGGAGTCCGCAGCAGGAATCCCCGGATCAGGCGGCACCAGCGCATGACATCGGCATCGAAGCGAACTGCGGCGTCTGCATCGCGCTGGCTGTGGCGCATCAGCTCGCGGCGCCGGATATTCGGATTCGAATAGCTTCCGAAATAGTCGCCGTCCTGTTTGAACGTCATGCTTGCTGTGAGCGGGACGACCTTGAGCCCATGCCGTCCCAGGTCTAGCGCATTGTAGATTTCGGGGCGGAACAAGCTGCATACGTAGGAGCAGTTCGAGTACTTCCACCCTTCGTACAACTCGCGCGATACCGTCGCGCCGCCCGTGTATTCGTTCTTTTCCAGGACGAGCACATCGAGACCTGCTTTCGCCAGGAATGCGGCGTTGGTCAGGCCGTTGTGGCCCGCGCCGATAACAATCGCGTCGTAAGTCTTCTCGGTCATGAAGCGTCTGCGAGCGCCGGGATCTTCTTCTTGAGCATCAGGTACATGTAAAGATAGACGAGCATGGCGACGATGGAAGCCGCGGCACACATAATGAAAACGCCGTTATAGCCCAGTCCCCATGCCAGCACGGTTGCCGCGATGTTGGGGCCCAGGCCGTTGCCAATACCCTGCGCAGCCGGTAGCAGCGCGACATAGCGGCCCGAGCGGTCGACATTCGAGATGGTTGCCGCCTGGTAAATGTCCACGAAGATCCAGCAGAAATTGAAAGCGAACATGCTGATCATGACGGAGATATTGGTAATGCCAAATACAAGCATTGCGACGATGCTGGCCTGGAATACCAGGGTCACAAGCAAAGGTCTCGAGAGTCCATAGCGGTTACTCAGCAGCACGGCAGCGAGGCAGCCGACCAGCGAGAAGAAGGACGTGTAAACGAGCATGTCGGCAACCCACTCGGGCGATGCGGCAGAGTCCACCGTCGCAAGCTCGATGTAGGTCCAGTATGCGCCGATATTGACGTACGTGAACATCACGGCGCCCAGTACCAGCCAGGGGACATATGCTGGTACGTGCTGATGTACGACATGGTGATCGCCAGTCGGCTCCCCGACATCAACTTCGACATCGAGCGACGCATCGGCCGGCCGTCGCGGCAACCAGCTGATAAACAGCAGCCCAATGACAAACGCGCTGGCGAAGGCAATGTACATGCCCTCAATCGAAAGATACGGCAGGAACTTCAACTCGCCGGCCTGTGAAAAAGCGAAAGCAAATAATTCGAGACCAAATGCAAAAGCGGGTCGCGAGTGACCGCCGATCGTCGCAACCGCGATTCCCGTGTAGAGCCCGGCACCTATCCCCGCCGCAAGGCGCAAGTACAACGTCACCTCGTAGCTTTGAAAGTAGATGCACAGGATATTGGCGATGATCGCGACTGAGGCAGCCATTATCGTCAACATGCGCCGGTCGAATCGGGCAACAACGAAAAACGCAATGATGGCGCCAAATCCGAGGCCGTAGAGATCGGCTCCGGCGACGCGGCCGACCTGTATCTCGGTAAACCCGAGTTTGTCGACCCACGCCGTTGAAATTACGGGGAGCCCCACCATGACCGCATAGCCGACCAGTGCCATGTAGATACCGAGCGACAACGACCGCCAATCGTCGAATTCGGTCTTGCGGTGTACCAGTCGAGTGTCGGAACTCGATGCCATGCCGGGTCTTCGCCTTGTTGTTTTGTTTTCCCTCGTAGACACCATACTAGCCTAGCTGCGCCGCGGCGAGCGTTGGCGCGTATAGGGCAGGTAGTTCGACTATCATACTGTTAACGAGAATTTGCACTGACATCGCAGGGGAAGCTCGCCATGCTCGACAAAACCAAACAAGACTGGACATCGCTTGCGGCCGAATTCGAATTCGAGGGTCGCGCATTTATCAACGGACGCTACCAGGACGCGCTGGCCGGGGAGACGCGGCCGACGATGAGTCCGGGCGATGGGCGGAAGCTCACCGACGTGGCCAATTGCGGCATTGAAGATGCCGATCATGCTGTCGGTATCGCGCGTGCGGCCTTCGAGAGCGGCGTCTGGGCGGACATGGCGCCCGCGGACCGCAAAATGGTATTGGTGCGCTGGGCCGAGTTGATCGAAGACCATGCGGATGAGATTGCATTGCTCGAGTGCCTCGATGTTGGTAAGCCAATCGCCGACACGACTAGTGTCGATGTGCCGTCAGCGGTTCGCACGATTCGCTGGAGCGGTGAGGCCATCGACAAAGTGTATGACGAGATACCGCCGACGCCAGCAGACAGCCTGGCGCTCGTGCAACGGCTGCCCCTGGGTGTCGTCGCGGCGATCGTGCCGTGGAACTTCCCGTTGTCGACAACAGCATGGAAACTTGCGCCGTCGCTGGCGACGGGGAACTCGGTCATCCTCAAGCCCGCTTCCAATACACCCTTGTCCGCATTGCGGATTGCGGGGCTGGCCAGCGAAGCCGGTTTGCCCGACGGTGTGTTGCAGGTCTTGCCGGGCCCGGGCGGCAGTCTCGGTCGCCACCTGTCACTGCATGACGATATAGACGGACTGACGTTTACCGGTTCAACCGAGATCGGCAAACAGCTCATGATTTATTCCGGCGAGTCCAATCTCAAGCGAACGTTCCTGGAACTGGGTGGCAAGAGCCCGAACATCGTGTTTGCGGATGCCGATCTCGAGAAAGCGGCCCTGTTCGCGGCGATCGCGGTGTTCTACAACGGCGGCCAAACCTGCACGGCTGGAACGCGTCTGATCGTCGAAGACAGCATCCGCGAGAAGTTTGTGGAAATGGTCGTCGAAAAGAGCCGCAACTGGATGCCAGGTTATCCGCTGGACCCCGAGACGACCATGGGTCCGATGATCGACGCGGCGCAGCTTAAGACTGTCGCCGATTACGTGGGTGTCGGGCAGGAGGAGGGCGCCTCGCTCATGTTCGGTGGCAAGCAGGTGATGACCGATTCAGGCGGCTGCTACTACGAACCGACGGTCTTTGACGGCGTCAACAACAACATGCGCATCGCGAGGGAGGAGATTTTCGGCCCGGTCTTGTCGGTCATCGGTTTCAAGGAAGCCGAAGAGGCCGTGCACATCGCGAATGATTCAATCTTCGGCCTGGCGGGTGCTGTCTGGAGCAACAACATCAACACGGCACACAAGGTAGCGAAAGCTGTGCGCGTAGGAACCATGGGCATTAACAATTACTTTGGCGGCGATATCACGGTACCGTTCGGCGGCTTCAAGCAAAGCGGCAACGGCCGCGACAAATCGATGCACGCGTTCGATGACTACACCGAGCTCAAGACAACCTGGATCGAGTTCGACTAGCTATGTCGGCTAGCCAAGTCGATCCATCATCTTGTAGTACATCATGCCCAGTGCAATGATCTGGTTGCCCACCCATTGCGAGCCCGGGATACGATAGTGTTTGACGCCGGCGAACAGGTCGTAGCGCTCCATTGAGCCAGTCACAGCGTCAGCCATTACTTCACTCATCGTATGCGTTGGCGCAACGCCGTGACCTGAATAGCCCTGGCAGTACCAGACATTGTTGTTCATGCAACCGACCGTTGGCTGCCGGTTCAGGACGATGCCGATCTTGCCGCCCCATTCGTAATCAATGCGAACGTCCCTGAGTTCGGGATAGACCTTTGCCATGCGCGGCACGATGTAATCCTTGATGCTTTGCGGATCACGGCCCGAGTAATTGCAGGCGCCGCCATACAGCAACCGCTTGTCGCTGCTCATTCGGTAGTAGTCGACAACCTCGTTGAGATCGCAGACTGAAATATCTTGCCTGTTAATACGCTGCACAACCTCTTCACCGAGCGGTTCCGTCGCGATGACGTAGCTGCCCGCCGGAAATACCAGGTTCTTCAGTCCCTGGAAGCTGCTGTAGGCATTGCCGCAGAGGATTACCGAATCGGCTTCAATATAGCCGTTCGTTGTTTTGACTCTCGGTCGCGCGCCATGCTCGATGTCGATCACCGGTGATTGCTCGAAGATCCTGACGCCGAGACCGTGCGCGGCGCGTGCTTCGCCAATGCACAAATTAAGCGGGTGCAGGTGTCCGTCCCGGTAGCAGATGAAGGTTCCGTAAAATGCGTCGGTCCCGAGGTTCTCGCGGGTTTCTTCGCGATCCCAGATTTCATACGTCTCCGGCGCATTGTGTGCTCTGCGGTCTTCTGCATACTCGTGCAGCCATTCGACTTGCCTGGGTTTGGTCGCAACCTCGGCCCAGCCGTCTTTCAGGTCGCAGTCGATGTCGTACTTCTCAACTCGCTCACGAACGATGTCGTTACCGCGCCATTTCATCTCCCAGACCATGTCGGCGATGCTGTCGCCATGCTTCTTCAGGAGCTTGTCGAGCCCGCAGCCGCCGTGTATCAGTTGTCCGCCATTGCGGCCCGAGGCACCCCAGCCAATACGATTTGCTTCGACAAGTGCGACTGAATAGCCGCGTTCCGCCAGCGTCAGGGCCGTTGAGACACCGCTAAAACCGCCCCCGACGACGCATATGTCGGCCGATTCCGAGCCCTTGAGCTCGGGGTAATCGGTCACTTCGTTGACGGTGGCGGCGTACCAGGATCTTGTATGTTCCTGTTTTTGATTGGTTTGTTGCATGCTGTCTCTCAGTTCGGAATACGGGCTTTATTTATATCAACTGATCGATATAATACAATTGTAAGCGCCGGAACAAATCCCGGTCAAGACCCGGAGGCACGATGCCCAAGATCGTCGATCACGATGCGCAACGAGAAACCTTCGCAGCCGCCGCCATGCGCCTGATCGCGCGCCATGGCATCGAAGGCGTGACGATGCGTGCTGTCGCTGCCGAGGCGCAGCTGTCCTACGGCTCGCTGTTTCACTATTTTGATTCGAAGGACGACCTGTTGATGCACGCTGTGCGGCAACTCACATCGCAGCAGACCACGCGCGTCAACGAGTATGAGAGTCAGTATTCCGGGCTCAAGGCGCTCGAGCACCTGTTGTGTGATGACGCGATCGTCAATGACTCGTCACGCCAGTACTGGATGGTCTGGCTGACGTTCCAGTACAAAGTGGCGCTGGACGACTCATTCGCCGAACTGCATGCCGATCTCGTCCGGGGATGGCTCGCGAGAATCAAGGGTCTGCTCGCCGAGGCACAACAAGCCGGCGAACTCAGGGAGTCGATCGACGTCGAATCCGAAGCGATGGCTGTGTGGGCCTACTCGGCGGGCGTCGGGCAACTCGGACTGCTGCACCCCGAGTCAATGTCGCCCGAGCTGCAGCAAGACCTGATCGGTATCTACCTGGACAAATTGCGCGCGGTCTAGACTGAGGAACGGGGCTTCAGGGCCAGACGGCTGGCTCCGTGTCGTGTTGCTTCAGGTCGTCACTAATCTCGTGCCAGGGCGCTTTCGACCCGACGTAGATGTGGTATCCCTCGGGACGTGGCGGATCGCCGTCAACCGCGCCCATACTCAGGTACATGGCATCCGGTTCTTCGGTCAGGGCGACGAGAATGTTCGAACCGCAGACAGAACAGAAGACGCGTTCGTGAGTCGGCGACGATTCGTAGGTGCTCAGTACATCCTCGCCAGACAAATAGCGAAACCCGCTCTTTGGGACGCCGGCAAATGTGGCATACGCAGCACCGTGCATGCGTCGGCATTGCGAACAGTGGCAATGACTGAAATCTTCTATTGGGCCATCAGCTTCGAAACTGACCTTTCCGCATTCGCAGTGTCCCTGGATCATGTGCTCACCTCTTCAAGAATTTCTTCGCGCCATTCACTAATATTCATCTCGATCGCGGCGAATCCGGCAATCCAGAGGAACGTGTCCCATGTATACAACCAGTGTGTCAACGTTGCCCACCAGGCCGCAAGCGCGAACAGCACGAGATAACACACGAGCTTGAGTCTGTTCGCGGTCGTAATAAGCCTGCCGCCCGTAACACCGTGTTCCTGCAGGCGAACGACGAGTTCGATGGCCGCGATGATCAGCAGCCACATGATGACTTCGACCAGGTCACCCCACGCGAGTTGCCGTTCCAGGACGAGCCCATCATCGGTGCTGACAATCGGATCGACACCGACCCAGAAGAACTGTGTGGCATCGGACAGGTCACCGCAGGTTTCCGTAGTGATCTCGGTGTATTCGAGGTTGTACACGAACGACAGGTCGTCTGCAGCCAGGTCACACAGGCTTGTGGCGTTGTCCACGGGAACGGTGGCTTCATACTCGCTCACGGTGTTGGCAAATGCGTACACGGTGTGCAGGATCATCAGGAAACAGACAAGGCGCGCAGCGTGGATCACCTTCGCAGTCCAGCCAGTAAAATCTTCGTCCTCGAGAACATAGGTTTCGAGCTCAAACATGAATAGCAGAATGAACCACGCAGATTCGTCAATACTTGTCGCGAACTCGCCGGTCCACTTGAGAAACCCGGCTCCGGGCTCGAGCGTGTGGATGGCGCGATCCCAGTCTTCGAGTATGTAGAAGCCCCAGTTGATAAGCAGAAGCCCGTAGACGATCCATTTGACGATCTGCTGCAGCTTGTGCAGGTCGAGATTGCGGGTCGCAATCACAGGCGATCCTTTACCTGGTAGTACATCATGCCAAGCGTGACCATGGGTTTCGTGAACGTGGCCGCGCCCGGAACGATGAACGGCTTCACGTTCGCGAACAGGTCGAACTGTTCCACCGATCCTGCAACGGCATCCGCCATGATGCGGCCCGCGAGGTGCGTCACGTTCACACCGTGGCCGGAGTAACCCTGGCAGTAATAAACGCCTTGAGCGAGCCTGCCGAGGAGCGGCACCCGGTTCACGGGCACGCCGATCGTGCCGCCCCACGCATAGTCGATTCTCGCGTTCGCAAGTTGGGGATACAGTCGTGACAGGCTCTTCCGGTGCCGCGCTTCGATGTACGCCGGGTCTTCGCCGAAGTAGTTGAAGCGCCCTCCGAACAACAGTCGCTTGTCAGCGCTGAGGCGAAAATATTTGAGGACGAAGTTCGGATCGCAGATTGCCAGGTCTTCTCGATTAATCTGCTGTACGACATCATCCGACAGCGGCTCGGTTGCGACGATAAAACTGTTGACCGGAAACATGACGCCGCGCAGCTTGGGATCCAGAAAATGATAGGCGTTACCGGCCAGGACCACGGCGTCGGCCGTCACCGATCCCTGTGCGGTTACTACCTTGGGTTTGCCGCCTTTGCGTATATCAAGTACAGGCGATTGTTCGTAGATCACTGCACCCAGCGATACTGCGGCAGCGGCTTCGCCAATACAGAGATTCAGGGGGTGCAGATGCCCGTTACCGCGATTCAGCAGTGCGCCGATGTATGCGTCGGTACCAATAAGGTCGCTGGTTTCTTCGCCTGAAAGAACCCGCACCTCGTGCGGAAAGTCAGCGGCCTTGAGTCGCGCGTGATCGTACTCGATATCGCGCATGTGACGTGGCTTGATTGCGACGTCAAGATAACCCCACTTGAGGTCGCACTGAATATCGTACTTCTCTACGCGCTCCCGAATAATGCCGTGGCCGGCCCAGCGCAGTTCGCCGAAGACCTCTTCAACGTCCCGGCCGTGGTGCTTCGCAATGTTTTTTTCGCCGGCGATGCCACCGATTATCTGCCCGCCATTGCGACCTGATGCTCCCCAGCCAACCCGGTTGGCCTCCACGACACATACTTTGTAGCCCCGCTCGGTCAGGTGCAGGGCTGTCGAGATGCCGGTGAAGCCGGCGCCGATCACGCACACGTCTGCAGACTGTTCACCCTGCAACGTCGGGTAGTCAGTTTGCTGGTTAGCTGTGGCGGCGTAATAGGAGCCGGTATGCGCTTGTGGTTTCATCGATAGCACCCCTCGTGCAAGCGCTTTTCGCGAAAACCGGCTGACGATGCATCTTGCCCTATAGGCAACGGTCTATTACGCGCATTCTATGATTCGCATCTTGCGATACTGGGCGGGCGTCATGCCGACGTGTTTCTTGAACGCCGCATAGAAAGCAGAGTTCGAGTTAAAGCCGACCGTGAAGGCGATATTGAGGATCGCGCCGTTGCTGCTCTCGAACTCGGACAACAGGGTCCGTGCATGATCGATTCTGTGGCTATTGAGGTAGTCAAAGAAACTCATGTTGAAGCCGGCGTTGATGACCTGCGACAGGTGGTTTACCGAACAGCCGACCGACTTTGCCAGTGCCGGCAGGGTGAGATTGGGTTGCAGGTAGGCCTGTTGCGACACCATGATCTCTTCGAGTCGCTGCTTGTATTTCTGCATCTGCTGGCGCCGCAAACCGGACTTCGCGTACTTGTCTCTCCGGGCGTTTATCGGGAAGTCGTAGTAGTCGGTAATCGCGACGGCCGCATCGCCATCGAGCGTCATGAATTCCGCGCCGCGATAAGACGATAGTTCCTGATCCTTCGAGCCGTTGGCAGGGCAGACACGGTATTGAAACGCGATCGTGTTGCCGTTCGAGATTATGTCGCCAATGACTTCATAACGGTGCGGGAAGCCGGAGAAGAAGTCGTTGAGCGTGACGATGAGTTCGTCGTGCGTGCGACGGACGTTTAGCGGCACGTCCGTATAGATGCCATCGGCAGTCAGGTGGCTGGCAACGCCTTCAGGATCCGTGTGATTCCACGCATCGAAGTAGCTTTCGACGAATTTTTCCGCGCGCATAGACATTCCCAAAATGCGGACGGGCCAGTATACACTACGCCCTGTAGAGTCAGCCCAAGAGAACCAGGCATGAACATAGACAGTCCGTTACGCGAACTGGGTGAGGTGGATAGCTCGGCGTTGGCCGAGACCATTCTTGCCCAGGAGGAAGGCGCGTGGCAGGAAGATGCGTATCGGCAAAAGACCTTTGATGTCCACTACGATACCCAGTCAATCCTGATGCTGTTCGTCGACCTGGAACGTTGGCCGGATATCGTCGTCAGCCGGGAAGCAGGATGGGACCGACTTGCGGACGCCGCGCTGCCGTTGATGAACGACATAATATCGCGCCATTATCCGGCCGGGGGTACCGTGATCCGTGCGATGGCTGCGAAACTGCTCTCAGGGAAGAACATCAGCCCACATGTGGACCGTCACGAGTCATTTCACCGCGGGCACCGGATTCATGTGCCAATCACCACGAATCCTCGTGTGCGCTTCATGATCGATGGCCGGCCCTACCAGTTCAAAGTGGGCGAAGCGTACGAAATCAATAATCAAATGCGGCATTCGGTCGCCAACAAAGGTGCCGAAGACCGGATCACGTTTATCTTCGACTATGTGCCGCCGGAGCTCGTGGAGAAGCCAGCCTAGTCGTCAATTGCGGGCGCCAGGATTTCCCGCAGCTCGTCCAGCTGCGATTCAAAGTTCTTCCAGTAGCCGACCGAATCGGCATAGATCGGTTGTCGCACCTGCTCAGAGCTTGCAGTGTTGACCGGACGTTCATTGCGGTGGAAGTCCAGGCACGCGTCTTCCCAGGGCAATTCGCAATAGTCGAGCAGGCGCCGCGTCTGGCCTTCGAGGTCGGCAACGACATCTTCATAACGAACTCGCAACACGCGGCCCGGCAATACTGCGTCCCAGTGCGCCATGATGCGGTCGTACTCGAGGTAATACTCGGCGAGTTCGTACAGGTCGTAAGTCATGTTCTTGCCCTGTGCAAACAGCTGCCGGTAGTTGCCAATGCAGGTGTCCAATGGGTGCCTGCGTGCGTCGATAATCCGCGCGTGCGGCAAGGCCATGTGAATCAAACCGACATGTGCAAAGTTAGCCGGCATCTTGTCCGTGAAGTAGGGCAGGGTTCCTTCACGGTGCGAGCGGGTATGGTAAAGGTAGCTATCGCCAACGGCACGAAGCTGCTCCACGGTCATGTCAGCGAGTACATCCGGGTATCGCTTCGCGTCCTGGCTCCCGAGGGTCGATGTGAGCATCACGATGTAAGGCAATTCGCCGCCGCCCTCGACCATGCTGTGGCTGGCCAGGATCTGTTCGATCAGCGTAGATCCGGAGCGGGGCATGCCCAGGATGAAGATCGGCCCGGGCTCGCTGAAGTCGGCTTTGCCTGACTGCTCCAGCAACTCCGGGTCGCAAGTCTGGATCATTTCGTTGTGTGTGATCTCGGTCGTAACCGGGTCGTACTTCACCTGCTCGCGCCTCAGGCTGTTGCCACGCTCGTAATAGGTCCAGGCCTCTTCATAGCGGTCCTTGCGCTCGGCGGCCCTGGCCAGCGCGAAGGCCATGTGAATTCGCGTAGTGTCGTCGCCGTCCTCGGCTTCCAATTGCTGCCGCATTGCGGCTATTTGCTCCTCGGAAAAGTCATACCCGCGCATGGTCGCGAGACTCCACCATGCATCGCCAGCCTCGGGTCGCAGGCTCGTGCATTGCTCATACGCTGCGATAGCCTCTGCCGAGCGCCCGAGGATGCGTAGCGTATGGCCTCGCCCTGAGAGGGACGCGGCGTCGGCGGGCTCGATCTGCAGCGCCTCGTCATAGGCGGCAAGGGCTTGTTCGGTATTGCCAAGGACCGAAAGGAGATCGCCGAGCACGCGGTGACTGGCCACGATGTCGGGACCGAGTTCGACCGCCAGGCGCATTTCCTCGATTGCTTCTGGAATTCGACCCTGGTCACCGAGAAACCGGCCGAGTTCGTTGTGCGCGAGATAGTGGTTTGGCGAGAGCTTGACGAGGCGCTTCAGCAGGCCCTCGGCGATTACAAAGCGCTCGTCTTCGGTGGCGATGCTCGCGAGCAGCCGCAGGGCGTCCTTATTGTCCGGGTCCGACTTCAGGACTTCTTCGCAGAGTTCTTCGGCTCGTTCAGAGTCTCCCGCGCGCCAAAGACGGCTTGCCTCGGTAATGGTCCGTCCGGAGGGTGATAGCTCCAGGAACCGGCGGCGGGCAGTTCGAGCGCGCTCCTTTTCGCCCTTACGCATCAACGCATCAGCAAGGCCCGACCAAGCGCCGGGTTGATCGGAGTCCAGCCGAATCGCCTCGTCGAATGAGGCGACGGCCTGCTCCGGGTTGCCGGTGCGCAGGTGCAGGAAGCCAAGATCCTCGTGCGGTTTTGCAAACTCGGGCTCGAGCCGAATGGCCTTTTCCAGAAAGGGCTTCGCATCCCGGGGCCTTTCAAGCTTGAGCAGGATCGCACCCAGCAAACCGAGAACATTGACGTCATCGGGAGTTTGTTCGAGGTAAGAGCGGCAGTACTCTTCCGCCGCGCCAAACTCGCCCGACTTGATCAGCCGAAAAATGCCATCAATCGTCAGTTGGGTGTCATTAGCCTGGGTCATGCGGATGGGTCCCTCTTATAGTCCGGCTGTGCGCACGACGTTCTGGATCTGCCCGAGGTCCGTTGTCGCCATGATGTTGGCGCCTGCTATGCCTGGGATTTCACGAAGCTCCCGGATTTGGTCAACACAGATATCGATACCTTCCTGGACCGGATCAGCGGCGGCTTCGATGCGATTGACAATCGAGTCAGGCATCACGACATTGGGCCGGGCATCGCGCAGCCACCTCGCATCGTCGGCCGATGTGAGTATGGCTGTGGTCACAATGACTGAAAAGCGGTGCGTCAGCTTGTTGCCGACGAGATGCTTCATGTAGCCACGCAATAACGCCGGGTCCATGCATGGGTACGTGATCATGAAGCCGGCACCGGCATCGGCTTTCGCGATGAGTTTGTGCGGAACCCAATCGGCTTTCGGGCTGTGGGGCGTAACCAGGCCACCGATAAAAAATTCAGGCGGCGATGGCAGATGCTCGTCGTCTTTCATTGCCGCAGCAGTAGCGATGAGCTCCGCGGCGGACATGTCAAAGACAGCTTTCGGCCTGGGTTGCATGCCTTCGGGCACGCGATTGCCTCGTATGAGCAAGACGCTACTTACTCCGAGGGCGGCAGCGCCGAACAGATCGGCGAGCAATGAAATACGATTTCGATTGCGGCAACTAAGCTGCATGATCGGATCGACGCCGTTCTGCAGCATCAATGATGCGGCGGCAAGCGACGACATATGCAGCCGGCCATACTGATTGTCCGTGACGATGACGCCATCGACGGCGTCTCGCAACACATCGGCCTGGATGCGAATTGCCTCGGCATCCGTCTCTGGCCTCAGAAAACACTCGCTGGTAACAACGAAGTCTTTGTTTCGGATCGCGTTCTGGAAGGTGTTCATGCGGGTCACTCGAGCGGGTCAGTGAGGTTAGAAGGTTACGCCGACTGTCGCAATACCCGCTGGCATTTCGCCAATTGCTGTGTTGAACTTTCGCATCTTCGATGTTCCGCGAGTAAGCCGCCATTTCAGCCGAGATTCAACCGCAAGACCTGTTCAACAAGGCCAGTGCCAGCCTGCGTGCCGGCCAGATCGACCACGCTGCGGAAACTTGTCGCAGTGCCTTGTTGCATTACCCTCGGGATGCCAATCTTCTGTGCCTCGCAGCGCGTGTGAGCCTGGTCCAAAGAAACTTCGCCGAGGCGAAGATGCACCTGGACAAAGCCATCAAGCTGCATCCGGATTTTGCGCCCGCGCATGATGTATTTGGCGACGTGCTGCTCGGCGAGGGCTATGTCGAGTTGGCAGTCAAAGCCTATGAACAGGCACTGCGACTTGACCCGACTCGGCCCAATCTCGTCAAGAAGCTGGAGCGCACGCACGAACTTGCGGCCGAGACGCCGCCGGCCGCCACAGTGCCCGCGCCGAACTCTGGCCGGCAAATGGCGCACGCCGACCGCATAAGAGAGGCTGAGGACCTGGCGAAATCGGGGGACTTAAAAAAAGCCGAGGACATTTATCGCGATATTCTGAAACGCGACCCGAACCATGTTGAAGCAGCACGATTACTCGCCGCGATTGCTTCCGAGAAAAAGCATTTTCGGGACGCGGAAGTATTTCTACGCCACGCGGCGTCCAATGCACCGGATTACGTCAGGGTCTGGGTGGACCTGGCCAATGTGCTGCGCGAGCGTGAGAAGCTGGATGAGGCGCTGGAATGCGCGGAACGCGTTCTTGAGCTGGCGCCTGACATGGCCGAGCCACACATGCTGCATGCCAATGTTCTCGGCACAATGGGGCGACATGAGGAGGCAATCGAGGCCTACCAACGGTCCCTTGGGATTGCACCGGGGAAGGCCGGCGCGCTCTGCAGTATCGGACACCACCAGAAGACGATAGGTCAGACGGACGAAGCAATCGCCTCGTACCGACAATGCGTCGCCTCCAAGCCTGATCACGCCGAAGCCTACTGGAGCATGGCGAATCTGAAGACGTTTCAGTTTGAGGCGGACGAAGTCAGCGCCATGCAGGACCTCCTGAATAATGAGCAGCTGCCCGATGAATCGCGTGTGCAATTGCACAATGCGCTCGGCCTCGACTTCGAGTCGCGCAAGGATTATGACAAAGCGTTCCACCATTTCGACCAGTGCAGCAAGTTGCGCCGTAATGCGGAATCCTACGATCCCGTCGAATTTGAGACCCGCATGGATCGCGTGATCGAAATCATGGGCGCCAAGTTCTTTGCGGAGCGAGAGGGCGTCGGAGACCCTGATCCTGCACCGATCTTTGTCGTCGGGCTGCCGCGCTCGGGTTCGACGCTGATCGAGCAAATCCTTGCCAGCCACAGCCACGTTGATGGCACCCACGAACTCGGCGATCTGCCGCGCATCGTCAACAAGCTGGGGCAGGGGCGCGGCAGGAAATCCGGCTACCCCGATAACCTGGGCGATCTCGGTGCCGACGACTGGCTGGCTGCGGGGCAAGGCTATCTCGCGGCGACGCAGAAATACCGCGCCGGGGCACCGCACTTCATTGACAAAAATCCCAATAATTTCATGTATGTAGGCCTTTTACGGCTGATCTTGCCCAATGCCCGGATTATCGACGCACGGCGACATCCGCTCGACAGTTGTTTTGGCTCGTACAAGCAGCTATTCGCGAGCGGCCAGCCCTTCAGCTATGACCTGGTCGAACTTGGCGAATATTACCTTCAGTACCAGAGACTTATGGAGCACATGCATGAAGTCATTCCGGGCTTTGTCCTGGACGTGCAATACGAAGATGTCGTCGGGGACTTCGAGACACAGGTGCGCCGAATTCTGGACTACTGCGGTCTGCCTTTTGAAGAGGCATGCCTGCGCTTTCACGAGACGACACGAGCCGTTAAGACCGCAAGTTCGGAGCAGGTCCGGAAGCCCATATATGCGACATCCGTAAACCTTTGGAAACGTTACGAAAGTCACATAGGCGAACTGGTCGAGGTACTTCAGCCTCTGCTTGACACACGACCGCAGAGTGACGGACTATCAACCCTATAGGGCAGGAGTTTTTGAAACCGGGCCTTGTGAGACGATTGGGTCGCTTATAGACGGGGGTACTACAAGTATGGAAATCAACGCCACCTTCCGGTTGACGCCGGTTGCAGGAGCAATTGCAACAGCGCTGGTACCGGCTCAGCAGGTAATAGCCCAGGAATCGGGCGCAGTTCTGGACGAAATCACGGTCACCGCGACCAAGCGGACGACGAGTGTCCAGGACATTCCTGCGACCATTCAGGCCATCAGTGCCGAATCGCTCAAGGCGATGGGCGCCAGGCACATGGAAGATTATTCGCGCTTCGTGCCATCAGTGAACGTCGTCTCCTACGGTGCGGGATCGAACACCGTGGTATTCCGCGGTGCGATCACGGGATCGGGCTACATTGCTCAATCGACGTCGTCGGTCTACCTCGACGAGATATCGATCACGACGACGGGTAGCCAGCCGGCTATCCGCATGGTCGACATCGAGCGGGTTGAAGCGCTTTCCGGCCCACAGGGCACGCTGTACGGCTCAGATGCACAAGCCGGCACGATGCGGATCATCACCAACAAGCCTGATATGGGCCAGATGGGCGTTATTATTGATGGCGAGGTTCGTGGTGGTGACAAGAGCGACCCGAGTTACCGCGGCTCCATCGTGTTCAATGCACCGCTTATCGAAAACACCCTGGCGGTGCGTCTCGTCGGCTACAGCGACCGGGACGGCGGCTACATCGACAACGTGCTCGGTAATACGCCCGATTCGCCATCACTGGTTGGGTGGGAGAATATAGGTGGTGGGCCGGACTATCCTGCCGGCTTCGGCACGCTCGACAACGCCGACTCCGTCGAGGAACGCTGGAACGAAGTCGACACCACTGGCGTTCGCATGATCCTCCAATGGGATATGAACGACGCCTGGTCGAGCAGCCTCACAGCCCTGACACAAACGACGGACGGTGGCGCCGACAATGATTACGACCCGTTTGTTGGCGACCTGAAGACGATCCGCTTCCACGACGATTATCGCAAGGACACGTATGATATGTACTCATTCGTGCTTAATGGCGACGTCGGCTTCGCGCAACTGGTCGGATCGGTAAACTACTACGAACGGGAAATAGAGGAGACGTACGACATTACCGCCTATGCGCACTACTGGGCGGCGCTCTACTGTTACGATTCCGCCTACCAGGCTTACTACCTCGGACCGTACTACTGGGCGAACCCGAATACGGGCTACGCCGTTTGGTGGCCGGTGTATTGTGCCGGTCCCGAGGTCGAATCTGACTTCTATAGCGCCTACCCGTCACCTGCGCAGCAGGACAAGATGACGGCGGAGCTGCGCCTTAGCAGCCAGGGAGACCGCATGGACTGGATTGTTGGCCTTTACTACGAGGACAGCAACGACTCCTGGCAGGCGCCGTTCGCGCAGCCGACGCTTGGCGGCGACGGTTCCGTCAACGTGTACCAGCAATCCGCTTCCCTGAACTTCTGGGAGTTCTATTTCTCCAACTACTACGGAACCCCGGTCACTTACCCCGAGGCGACGTCGCACTGGCACTCCGAGAGCAGTACAGATTGGGAACAAAAAGCGCTATTCGGTGAACTCACCTGGCATATCAATGATGAATTCGATCTGACGGTGGGCGGGCGTTACTTTGAACGCACTAACAACAACAGGTACATCGTCGACCACCCGGGTGATCTCGGTGGCAACGGCGAACCGGATGTTGGCGATCCGGAATCGCGCCAGTACCGCTTGGCGAATGATGGCCAGCCTGAAGACCATGAGAAGACTGAAGACAAGTTCATTCCCAAGGTTGCATTGAACTGGGCATTCAGCGATGACCAGTCAGTCTATGGCCTGTTCACCCGTGGAGCGCGCCCCGGTGGTGTGAATCGCAGCCGCGGCCAGCCGTTCTTCCCGATCGGATACGAGTCCGATCTCATGGATAACTACGAATTCGGCTATCGGTCGACCTTCGGTGGTGGTCAGGGTCGCTTCAATGTCACGGCTTATCACATGGTCTGGACCGACTACCAGCTCGAGATCGTCGATCCGTCGTCGACCTCGTGTGCCGATCTTGGTCGCCCGGAGGATTCGGTTCCGGGCGTTTGCGGCCAGCCCTGGCAACAAATCGTGACCAATGCAGGTGAAGCTCACATCACGGGCGTGAATATCGAGTTGGACTATGCGCTGAGTGACAACTGGACCTTCGGAGGAAATGCCGAGTTCATCGAAGCGGAGACCGATACGTCGGCTGACTTGAATGGTGATGGAGAACTCGATCTCGTAGCGGGCCTGAGGCTGCCACTTACACCCGAGTTCAAGAGCTCGGCATGGCTTGGCTACGCCGGGGAATCATCGTGGTTTAACGGTTCCGAACGGTTCATGAGATTCCAGGTGTCCTACACGGGCGAAAGTGTGAATAGACTCGACCCGGCGGATCCGGACGACTCACCGAACCCGCAGTTTACGAACTCTGCCTACGCGATCGCCGACATTAGTGCCGGTGTTCGCGGAGAGGATTGGCAGGTGTCCGTCTTCCTGAATAACATCACGGATGAAAGGGCCACCTACACGATTGGCACAGGCATCATGGAATGGGGCATGGCGAATGCGGCAGAAGGTCGCGACCACGTGCAGCGTGTCTACACGAACCGGCCCCGTGAATTTGGTGTTCGCTTCACCAAGAGCTGGGGACTGTAAGAAGTCTGCCTAAAGCAAGCTGAGCGAGGCCGGGCATTGCCCGGCCTTTCTTTTTAGGGAATGCTCAATCTGAGAACGGCCAAACCTCGAGGCCATGGATCGCGTTGCGAATGTCCATCGACAGGTTGACGGTGCCGACGACCTGGCGGCCTTCAACATCGTAGAGGCTGATCGTCGACGGTGAGGAACCGGCCGCGATCAGCCGATCGTCAATGACGCAAAGCCCGCGGCCGAACCCCTGCCGAGCGACCTTGGAATCGTCGATGCCTGCGAACTCGATCGCGTCCTCGTCGTAGGACTTGATCGGGTATGCCTGCGGTTGGCCTTCCCTGGGTACAAAGCGCACGCAGTCATTGGCCGTATCGTTGAATAGCACACCGCCACGCCAGGGCTGCCCATTGTGTGTACCCGTTGGCAGATTGCAAAAGGTGGACACAGTCCAGTTACTGTCGAGTTGCAACATTGCTTCGAAACGCAGGCCGCTAAAGAAGATGCCGCCCTGGTCCACGTACACGGAATTGATATGAAAATCATTGACAGGGCGCGGTCCGGTGTTCTCGCGGGGATCGAACGCGTAGCCCTTCCATTGCTCGTACTCCCGGGTCAGACGAAAGCCCCAGTCAAATTCCTCGGTTTCGAGATTGAAGCTCAGGAGGCTGTCGAATCCGGTCGAGGTCAGGAAAATGCGGCGGTCTTTGCGGATGATCTCGTGGCAGTGCTTGAGATAGCGGTTGCGAAACGACTTCTTGCGGTTGAAGTCCCGGTCATAGCAAAACAGTTCGTCGCTGGCAGCGACGTAGACGTCGTCACCGTCGAAGGTGATGCCACGCAGGCCGCGGTCAGCGCCACGGCCTTCAAAATCGATGCCGCTCGTATTCCAGTCGACGACCTGCTTGCCGGCACGATTCTCGAAATCGACGATGAAGACACCGCCATGGCTTTCGCCTTGCTGGCTACCGCGCACGACCGACGTCGCGATGAGTTGGGGCAGTTTGGATGACATACGGAACCGGAAGGACTGACAGAATCTGCACAATTATGAATGACTTGCGCACTCAGGGGAACAGGCTATGCTGTTGCTAATGCAAAGGAGTTCAAAGTGACGAAGCTGATAGCCACTGTCGAGTCGGTGCATGCCGGATCCAACGACGATATGAGTAAGCAGGAGCATGCGTCGATCGACGTGGAACTGGATGGTATCGTGGGTGATGCACATCGCTCCTACTCGCGAAAGGCCTGGGCGGGCGACAAGCAGCCCGAAGGAACGGTGCGGCGTAATGAGCGCCAGTGGTCGGCCGTTTCCGTCGAAGAGCTTGCCGAGATTCAGGAGGCGATGGACCTTGTCGCTGCGCCAACGCCGACCGAGCTCGGTGCGAATCTTTGTCTCAGCGGCATACGTGAGTTGTCCCGCTTGCCGAAGGGCACCGTGCTAAAATTCCCGTCGGGCGTCGAGCTTGTCGTCGAAGAGTACAACCCGCCGTGCCACGATATGGGCAAGAAGCTGGCCGCGACACATGCGACGCGGTCCGGCAAGCCATTGTCCTCAACGGCGTTCTCGAAAGCGGCGAAGCTCAGCCGCGGACTCGTCGGGGTAGTCGAAGTCACGGGCGCCATAAACACCGGCGACGAAGTGGAAGTTGCGCTCTATGAGACACCGTCGTGGTTGATTCGAACTGACGATTGATGGATATCTACACGATAACGATTGCGATCAGCATCCTGGTCTACATCGCGATTGGCAACTACGCCGGCAAGGGTATTCGGAATCTCGATGACTACTATGTCGCCGGGCGGCGTGCACCGACATTCTTGATCGTCGGCACGCTGGTGGCGAGCGTGATGAGCTCGACCATGTTTCTTGGAGAAGCGGGATTTGCCTACGAAACGCAGGGCGGACCCTATGTTCTCTTTCCCCAGTTCGCTGCAACGGGTTACGTCCTGGGTGCCCTGTTTTTCGGGCGTTACCTGCGACGCAGCCGCACCAATACGCTGGCCGAGTTCTTCGGTGAGCGATTCAACAGCAAGCGCATCCAGGCCCTTGCTGGCGTAACGATCATCCTTGCCCTTGGCGGCTACTTGCTGGCTGTCACCCAAGGTGCGGCAATACTTCTCGCAGAACTCACGGACTTGAACTACGTCCAGGGCCTCGTTGTCGCCTGGCTCAGTTACACGTTTTTCACAATGTACTCAGGATCGCGCGGTGTGATTCTGACCGACACCCTGATGTTCCTCGTGTTCACGATGGCAAGCGCAGCGGCGATTGTGTTTCTCCTGCAGAATCTCGGCGGCATTCCAACGATCATCGAAGACCTGGTTGCGATCGATGAGAAGAAGGACCTGATGTCATGGCACGGCATGGTCGGCCCCGGCACGGAATGGCCAACACCTCTGGACTACCTGATCTGGGCCATTGTCATCGATGTGAGCTGGATGCTGGTCTACATGGTAAGCCCATGGCAGTCGAGCCGACACCAGATGGCGCGCAACGAACACGTCGTGCTGCGATCCGCCACGATTGCCGCGCTGTTCGTGGTCCTGTTGCAGGTGATGGTTTACGGCATGGGTGCCGTAATCAACATCGGTAATCCTGATATCGTCCCGCCCGAAAGCGCCACGGTCTGGGCATCCCTGCACATGCTGCCCAAGATGCTCGGTGCGTTAATGCTCGCCGGCATCATGGCCGCGGTGCTCTCATCGGCGTCGACGTTCCTGTCCCTCGTCGGATTCAGCGTCAGCAATGACATTGGCCTGCACAAGAAGGGTGATGAGGCAAAGACGCTGCGTTTCAGTCGCATCATGATGCTCGTGGTGGGCGCGATGGCGCTGGCGGCGGCACTCATCTTCCCGCCGCAGATTTTCTGGCTGACGACGTTTATTGCGACCATATTCGCGTCGTCATGGGGACCGGTCGGCCTGATGGCGATCTGGAGCAAACGGATCACCGAGAAGGCGGCCTTCTGGGGCATGCTGACCGGGCTCGTATTCAATGTCGTGCCCAAGTTGTTCCAGTTCATCGGCATGCTCCACCTGCCGTCTTATCTGAACCCGGTCATCATCGGCGGCGTTGCGAGCCTGGTCGTCACGATTCTCGTTTCTTACAGAACGACGCCAAGCGACGAGGAAGTCAGCTACCTGGCGAAATTGCACGTACGTCCGGCTGACGAAGTCGGTCCGAAGCGAACCAGGATCACTCTGATTGCCCCGGTCGTGCTGATCGTCGTCAACGGGCTGTTCATGCCCGTGTTCCTTACGATCAACTACGTTATTCCTTACCAGCGCGCGACCGGTGCCCTGATGCCAGACGGATCACTGAACTGGGCAACGGGAGAAATGGCGCTGATGATTAGCTGGAGCGTTATCTGGATTGGCGTTGCACGCTTCGCGATACGCTACATTCGCCGGGCCTATTCGCCGGTCTCGACCTAGAAGTCGTCAGGCGGAGTTTGGCGCGCGCGCGCTGGCGTCCAGAATGGCTTGTCCTTCTTGGTACATTTCACGACGCGTTCGTAGTGGCGCAATTCTTTCTCGTAATAAATCTCGGCCCACATGTCGCCGTCGAGGTACTTGGTTTCGATCATGGCCAGCGCGATATTCGCTTTGACAGCAGGTGACCACATTGCCGAGGTCACGTAGCCAATATGGTGGTTGCAGCGCTTGTCGCTATAGATCCAGGACCCTTCCGCAGGACGGTTGCCCTCTATATCCAGCTTCGTAAGCGTGTACTTCGGTCCGCGCTGTTTTTCCTTCAGTAGTGCGTCACGCCCGCTGAAGTGTGGTTTTTTGAAGTCCACGAGCCAGCCGAGATTGAGTTCGAACGGCGTTTGGTCGTGATTGAGATTGACGGTCCTGAGCGCCTCGTTGAATTCCATCGCCGGCATGATGAATGCAGCCTCGAGCCGTGCCATGTTCGTTGCCGCCTCACCATAGGGTTGAATACCGTAGTCCTGGCCCGCGGCATAGAGATCGTCCCACATCTGCAGCGCGAGACCCGGCTGAATCCAGAGCTCGTAGCCGAGGTCGCCCGTGAAGCCGGTGCGCGACACCATGAGTGTGTCGCCGTGGTACGGAAACTGACGGATTTCAAATGGCTTGGTCGTTTCGATGCCATCGAGCCCCATCTTCTTTAGCGTCGCGCAGGATGTCGGGCCTTGCAATGACAAGGCAGCAAGATCGTCCGTGATGTCGGTGACGGAAACTCCATCGAAGCCGAAGGAACTCATTTCCAGCCACGCGGTACACGGGCTGCCACACGTGAGCATGAACTTGTCGTCCGTGAGCTTGAAGATCGTACCGTCATCGATCATGCGGCCCTCGTCGGTGCACCAGAGACAGTAGGCCACGCGATTGAGCCCGATCTTCTTGACGTCTCGTGTCACCATGCGATTCAGCATGGCTTCGGCATCCGGGCCCTTGATCTCGTACTTCTGCATGGGCGTGATGTCGTACGTCGCGCACAAATTACGCACGCAGAAGTACTCGTACTCCGCGTCGTAGTAGTAGTCGGCGAATTTGTAGCCATTCCAGGACGCCCAGGCATCGCGGATGTTGAGTTCCTTTTGCCTGGGATAGAAGGGCGATGGCCTGGGGCGTTCGCCAGCGAATCGGTCAGGGCTATTCATCGTAGAAGTCATCTTCGGGAACAGTGTTGGGTTTGCGCAGGTCCATCAGGATCTCGCGTGCCGAGTTGGCGCCACAGACAGCGGAAACGCCGCCGCCCGGATGGGTCGATGAGCCGCACATGTACATATTCTTCACAGGCATGCGGTACTGCCCGAATCCCGGGAAGGGCCGGTTGAAGAACAACTGGTCGATCGTGAGTTCGCCCTGGAAGATATTGCCCTCTGTCAGGCCGATTTCATTCTCAATCTCGTGCGGCGTCCGCACCTCCATGTGGACGATCAGGTCCCGGAATCCCGGGCTGTAGCGTTCAATCTTGCTGATGACAGACTCACCGAAAGCGTCACGCTTCTCGGGCGTCCACGGTCCATCGGCCAGTTTCGGCGGACAGTACTGCACGAAGTTAGACATCCAGTGCTTGCCAATCGGTGCGACAGTCGGGTCCCAGGCCGAAGGAATGACGGACTCGACGAAAGGATCATCCGACCACGTCCCGCGTTTCCAGCAATCGTAGGCGCGCTCCATCGTTTCCATGGAGCCTGTAAAGCCCTGGCCGCCGCGGTTGATATACGGGTTATCCGGTACACCCGTAAATTTCGGCATTCCGGACAGGGCGATATTGACCTTGCCCGACGAGCCGCGGATCTTGAAATTCTTCGCGCGCTTGTAGATGCCATCGGGCAGGTCGTCCTTGTCCATGATGCGCGTGAACGTCCGCTTCGCATCGAGGTTCGAGACGACGATATTCGACCGAATCTCGTCGCCGTTTTCCAATACGACACCGACGGCCTTACGACCTTCAACGAGCACCTTCTGCACGCCGGCACTGGTGCGGATTTCACCGCCGGCAGCCTGCAGGGCAGATGCAATCGCGTTGGAAATGGCGCCCATGCCGCCGCGCGCGAGCCCCCAGGCGCCGATGCTCCCATCGACGTCGCCCATCACGTGATGCAACAGGATGTAGGAAGAACCCGGCGACTCGACACCGAGCGCAGTGCCAATAATGCCCGGGCTCGCCATCGCCGCCTTGATCAGGTCGTTCTCGAAATAGTCATCGAGATATTCAGCCGCACTCATCGTGAAGAAACGGACGTACTCGTAGAGCTCTTTCTCGCCCAGCGCCCAGAACTTCTTGGCGAGCCAGAGCAACTCCATGATGTCGCGCGGCTTGAAGGACGTAGGATCAGGCGGGGTCCGCATCAAGGTCTTGCGAATCAGCTGCGAGTAGCGCGTCAGATCCGTCTGGAAACGATGCATTGCGTCCGCATCATGGCGGGAGTGTCGCATCAGCTCGAGGTGAGCGGCTTCTTCATCGTGGTAGGAGAAAAGTCGTTCGTCGCCGTCGCCGAAATTGACCGTGCCGAGGTAGGGGACCAGGATCAGGCCATGACGGCCGAGGTCGAGGTCCCGGTGAATCGCCTGGCGCATCATGCTGCACACATAGGAGCAGTTGGAGTACTTCCAGCCGTCGTGCAGTTCGCGCGTCACGGCCGCACCGCCGATGTAATCGTTCTTCTCCAGAACGACGACGTTGAGCCCGGCTTTCGCCAGGTAGGTGGCGTTTGTCAGCCCGTTGTGGCCGGCTCCGATGATGATCGCGTCGTAGTTGCTCATCGCAGGACCTCCTGCGCGGCATTGTGTCCGGCGGCACCGACGACGTCGCCGCCCGGGTGACTACCTGCGCCGCACAGGTACAGTCCCGGGATCGGCGTGCTGTACTGTGCCGCGCCGTACGTCGGCCGCATCATCAGCAGCTGGTCCATCGCAAACTCGGTGTGGTGCCAGTGACCTCCGGTGACGCGATAGTCTCTTTCGAGGTCGGCCGGCGTCAGGAATTCGCTGTGGAGTACCTGGTCGCGAATGCCAGGCGCGTACCTGGCGATCGTGTCGATGGCGCGGTCGCGAATTTCATCTCGCGCCGCATCGGTCCATCCACCCTTCAGTTCGTGTGGCACGTACATCACGTGGGCTGAGAGTACGTGTTTGCCTGCCGGAGCCAATGCATCGTCGGTCAGGCTCGGAACGGATATTTCCATAACCGGGTCCTTCGAGCACTGGCCGTACTTGGCATCATCGAAAGCAAATTCGATCGCATCCATGCTTGGCGCAATGATCATACGGCCCTCGGGTCGCTCGAGACCGGCAAATTCCGGCAGGCCGTCCAATGCGAGGTGCAATTTCGCGACGAGACCGTTACAGCGCAGTCGGCGAACGCGATTCGTGAAGCCGATGTCGAGATACTCGACCCCGACGAGATCCACGAAGGTCGTTTGGGGATCCGCGCCGGAGATTACGCGATCGGCAGCGATCTTCTCGCCGTCCGCAAGTTCGACGCCGCCGACCGATAGGCCATCGGCATCGCCGTCGATGATCACACGCTTGACCGGAGTACCTGTCCGGATCTCGGCACCTGCAACTTCTGCCGACCGGACCAGGGACTCGACCAGTCCCCTGACGCCGGCCGACTGACCGGACAGTCGATAGAGCATCGCGAGCACCGCACTGTTTGGCGAGCGCGGCGCCATCCTCGACCCAATGAGCCCGTCCCAGCTCAGTGCCGCTTTGACTGTGTCGTCCTCGAAATACTCGTCCATGAGGTCGCGCGCCGGCAGTGAGGCGACGCGCATGAATTCCTGCAGGTCCTGCTTGCCAAGGAACCTCAGTTTCAGACCCATGTGGGCGAAGGTCATGAGGTCGCCGACGGCCAGGCTGCCAATACGTGGAATAGTCTTGAGCCAGAAGGGCTCCAGGGCCTTTGCGAAGACCTCCATGAGCTTCGAGTACTCGGCGTAGGCGGCCGTGTCCTGGCTACCCGCGTTGTGCAGCGCATCTGCATCGGCAACGACGTGCGTTCCATTGGCACCAAGTCCGACGATCGAATTTGCTTTGGTCCCGGCCTCGAAACCGTGCGCGGCGAGCTTCAGGTCGCTCGCTACCTTCGTCGAAAAGTGATTAATCGAGTGAGCGACGGACGCATGGAATCCCGGGTGGAATTCGCGACCGGCGGCTAATCCACCGGGAGCATCGGCGGCTTCGAGGACGAGCACTCGCTGGCCGCTCTGTGCGAGATAGGCTGCACACACCAGGCCATTATGGCCTGCGCCAATAACAATCGAGTCGTACTGATTCAAGCGGGCGTTCCGTTTCTTATCGTTATTTCGCAAATTTTACGGTATTCCAAGCCCTTCACGAAGGCATCCGTGCCTATACGCGAGGCTGGCCTGCTATATTGGCGGGATGATGAAATGGATACGCAGAATAATTGGCGGCCTCGCTGCTCTCCTGGTCCTTGGCATGACCGCGCTTGCGCTCGTTATCTCGCATACATCGGACTGCCCGCCGGCAGAAGCCGCGCCCGCAGATGCCGAGCTGATGACAGCCGCCATTTACCGTTGCTACGGCTCGCCTGACGTGGTCGAAGTCACCGAGGTCGCAAAGCCGGTTCCCGCTGATAACGAGGTGCTCGTGAAGGTGCAAGCGGCGTCGGTGAATCCACTCGATTGGCACTACATGCGTGGTTCCCCATACTTGATGCGGCTCAGTGCCGGCCTCGGGAGTCCTGACGATGTGCGCATGGGCGTGGACTTCGCAGGAACAGTGGAAGCCGTCGGTAGCGGCGTTACGCAGTTCAAGCCGGGCGATGAGATCTTTGGCGCCAGAAGCGGGGCATTCGCCGACTACGTAATTATTCCCGAAGACCGCGGCATTGTGCACAAACCCGCAGAGGTGTCATTTGAGCAGGCGGCTGCATTGCCCATCGCAGCGATCACAGCGCTCCAGGCTTTGCGTGACAAGGGCGAACTCAAGCCAGGTCAGAAGGTCCTGATCAACGGCGCGTCTGGCGGTGTCGGTACCTACGCGGTCCAGATTGCCAAGGCCATGGGTGCCGAAGTGCATGGCGTCTGCAGCACACGAAATCTCGAACTCGTCCGCTCGCTGGGAGCGGATCATGTTTGGGACTACCGCAACGAGGACTACACCGAAAGCGGTGAGACTTATGACCTGATCGTCGACATGGTCGGCAATCACTCGCTGATGAAAAATCGACGCGCGCTGACTGATGACGGAATAATCGTCCTGGTTGGTGGATCGAAGGGTAACTGGATCGCACCGCTGAAAGGACCAATAGGCGCCTTGGTGCTGTCACCGTTCTTCGATCAGCAGTTCAAACTGTTGCTGGCCCGCTTGAACAAGGATGATCTGAATCAGTTGGCTGAATATCTGCAGAGCGGCGCAATGCGATCGGTCATCGACCAGCGGTTCTCCCTGGCCGAGGTCCCGGATGCGATTCGCTACTCCGAAGCAGGGCGCGCACGCGGCAAGATCATTGTCAGTTCGGAGTAGCCGCAAGAGAGGGCCCGCAATGGTCCTCGACCTGTCTTTCCCGACTCAAACAATATTGGTCCTGTTCCTGGTGGCGATGGCCTGCCGGGCGGAGGCGTCACCACTATTCGAAAACGACACTGTTCTCGCCATCAGTCTGATCGGTCCATTCAGCACGTTGATCGAGGAAAAGAAGAGTAGGACCGAGTTGCCTTTTGTGCTCCGTGTTGACGGTGTCGAGCAACGCGTCAACCTGCGGGTGCGCGGCAAAAGTCGTACACGAGTGTGCGATTTTCCACCCTTGCGATTGAATTTTTCCGAGGAGCAGCCGGACGAATCCATGTTTGCCGGACAGCGCAAGCTGAAGCTCGTAACGCACTGCAAGAAAAGTGCTTCCGCACGAGCTGACATGCTGGAGGAGTATGCCGCCTACCGGATTTTCAACCTGATTTCGGACGTCAGTTACAAGGTCCGCCTCGTCGAAATTACTTACCACGATACTAACGAGCACGCGAAAGAGAAGAGCTTCGTTCGCAAAGCGTTCCTGATCGAATCGGCATCAGAACTGGCGGACAGGGTAGGCGGGGAGCGTGTAAACGCCACTGGCGTATCCATGAACTCTCTCGATGAGGAGCAAGCGGCGGCCGTCTTCGTCTTCCAATACCTTATCGGCAATACCGACTGGTCTTTGGTTACGGCCGAAGCTGACGACGCCTGCTGCCACAATGTCGATCTCTTCGATATCGGATCGCGGCGCTTCCCTGTGCCTTATGACTTCGATCTCTCCGGACTTGAAAACGCTCCGTATGCGCGTCCCGATCCCTCAATCGGCACGAGGAAAGTGACGCAACGGCGCTACCGTGGGTATTGCCTGTCGAGTGGAGCGCTAAGCGGCGCGATCAACGCCATCGTGGAACGTGAAGATGACATCCTGGCCGCGCTGGCGCAGGTGCCAGGCTTGCCTGAGAAAAATGTCGAAGCGGGAAAGAAGTTCCTGGGCAAGTTTTTCGAGCGGGCAGAAGACGTCGACAAGCTGGAACGGTCGTTCGAGCGAAAGTGCCTTTGATTGAGGCGCCCGTGACTCGCGAAAATCCAGTCGTCATTCCCGGGTGGCGAGGAACACGGTCGGAACCTCTGCGTACCAGGCCGCTCCTTGCGCCGTCACGGCGACTCGAAGAGTCGAATCCTCGCTACCTGGCAGGTCGATAATCCCAGCCCATTTCAAGGCATCTTCAGTCTTTCTTGTCATCGCTGCCGGCGCCGCCGGGACGCCATCACTAACGATGCTTGCCGTAGCACTTTGCAGGGGAAATGCAGAAGTAATTTCGAGTTGCATGCTCTCTGCAGTCACAGGCCCCGGTCGAATGCTCAGTTTGAAATCGGCATTCTCGAGATCGCATTGGCCGCTCTCATAGCGGCAATTGGATTTGGCGACCAGTGCGTAGGTAGCACCTTCCTTTGCCGCATGCGGTCGTTCGGCGACGAAATAGTCCACCGCGAACCAGGCCATGATGGCCAGAACGGGCGCGACCAACATGGCAATGATGAGGTGCTTGTTTCGGAACATATCTCCGCCTCAGGGCAGCTAGTGCGACGAAG
>CAZKZE010000026.1:0-32363 GCA_964557165.1 uncultured Woeseiaceae bacterium | reverse complement strand
CACTCGTCCATGCGAAACGCCCGATGGAACCACAATGCGTGGTCAAGGCTGGCGAGAATGACGATGCCACGTGTGAAGGGCAACGCATGAGGAAGTGTCGATGTTGCCAGTAGCTCAAAATCAGATACGTAGGCGAGCAAGTTCTGGTGCAGAGCCGTTCCGTCGGGCAGAGAATCAACCGCGCGAATCCAGACGTTCTTGAACGGCGGCAATTTTTTCGGCTCATCGAAGCTCAATGTCTCCACGGGACGAAACTCGAACGGTCGTGCGTCGGTCATAAAACGCCGCAGCTTGACCGGAATCTTGTCGAGTACATCGGCAGCGAGATGCGTGAGATCCTTGAGCCCGTCGGGCGTCGGCACGTTGGGCATCTCTGCCTGGTGGGACAGGCCCTCCTCGGGCTCCTGAAATGACGCAGCGAGGTTGAGTATCGGACGGCCATGCTGAATCGCGACGACGCGCCGATTCGAAAAACTGCCACCATCGCGAGCCCGATCAACATCGTAAATAATCGGTGCGTTCATGTCGCCGCGGCGCAGGAAATACGCGTGCAGTGAGTGCGCCACCCGGCCCTCGACCGTGTGCTGCGCCGCTGACAGCGCCTGCCCGAGTACCTGCCCGCCGAATACCTGCGGGCTGCCGATATCACGGCTGGCGCCGCGGAAGATATTGTCTTCGATCCGCTCGAGCTTGAGCAGCGTGATCAGGTCGTCGAGAACCCGGTCCATCAGGCGCCTGTGCGCCCGCCGTCAACGGCTACGCCGGTGCCGCTGACAAATACAGCGTCGTCACTCGCCAGGAACAGGGCGACCTTCGCAACATCGACGGGTTCCCCGACACGGCTTGCAGCCGAACTCTTGATGCAGTGATCGCGCAGCGCCTTGTCCTTGCGGAACACCTCGCGGCTGGCCGGCGTCATCACGGCGCCCGGCTGAATGTAGTTCGCCGTGATCCCGAACTCGCCGGTCTCTGCTGCGAGGGCTCGCGTCAGGTTGGCAAGGTCCTGCTCCGCGCGCGCATTGGCTTCATCGCCATTGGCTGCGAAGCAGCTCCGCAGGAAACCGATGTTGATTATTCGCCCTGCAGGACTCTTCTTCAGGTGTGGCAACGCCGCACGGCACGTGGCCATCGTAAGGTTGGCCCGCAACTGCAGCAGGTTCTCGAACGTATCATCGGTTTTCTCCAGCGGCGCATCCTGCCGCAGCGGAAAGTCGTTGACGATAATATCGAGTCCGCCGAGCGTCTCGACGGTCTGCTCGACCAGGCCCCTGAGGCTATCCGGGTCCGTCAGGTGCGCGACGACGCCCGTAATACCCTTGACCGAACGATAGTGATGCTCGACACCGCTGTTGCTGGTGTCCGTCGCGATTACCGTCGCTCCGTGCTTGATAAACGTCCTGGCGATCGCCTCGCCAATACCGCTGCCAGCATTCAGCACCAGCGCATTCAGCCCGTAAAGGCGCAGGGGGTCACCCATGGAAGATCCTCAAGACAGGGGTTTCACTCAGGAAACGCATAGTCCGCGAATTGCTTGCGCAATTCAATCTTCTTGACCTTGCCCGTCGCCGTGTGCGGCAACTCGTCAACGAAAACGACATCATTGGGAATCCACCAGCTCGCGACCTTGCCGTCAAAGTAGGTCAGCATTTCATCCTTATCGACGTCCTGCCCTTCGGCTTTCACAACGAGGAGCAAAGGCCTTTCTGTCCATTTCGGATGCGCGACGCCGATGACCGCGGCCTGCGCCACTGCCGGGTGCCCCATCGCCGTGTTCTCGAGTTCGATCGAACTGATCCATTCGCCGCCGGATTTGATGACATCCTTCGTCCGGTCGGTGATCGCCATGTAGCCCTGTGGATCGATCGTCGCAACGTCGCCGGTGTCGAACCAACCATCGTCGGTGTGGGTCCCGGCACTACCTTCCAGTTTGAAATAGTCGCTGCAAATCCAGGGCCCGCGAACCTGCAAGGCGCCATAGGCGACACCGTCCCACGGCAGTTTCGTGCCTTCGTCATCGACGATCCGCAACTCGCAGCCGAAGATGCCCCGTCCTGCCTTGGTCGCAAGGTCGAGCTGTTCGTCTTCGCTGAGCGATTCGCTGCCGAATTTTGGTGTGTTCGCAGTGCCTAGCGGGCTCATCTCGGTCATGCCCCAGCCCTGGATCGCCTGCACACCGTGGACCTTCTTGAACTGCTCGATCATGGCACGCGGCACGGCAGCGCCACCGATCACCGTTCTATCCAGTGAATTCAATGTCTTACCGGCCTTCTCACAATACTGAAGAAGACCGAGCCAGACCGTTGGCACACCCAGTGCGAGATTGACGCTCTCCGACTCCATGAGCTCGTACAACGCCTCGCCGTCGCCCATTTTCGGCCCCGGAAAAACGATCTTGGCTCCCGTGATCAGCGCCGAGTAGGGAATACCCCAGGCGTTGACATGGAACAGCGGCACGACCGGCAACAGGCAATCGTTGCTGGACAGGTTCATTGCATCAGGAGCGACGCTGGCGTAGGCGTGCAAGACCGTCGAGCGATGATCGTAAAGAACCCCTTTCGGGTCCCCGGTGGTACCCGACGTATAGCAGAGCGCCGAAGCGGTCCGCTCATCGAGATCCGGCCACGTGTAGTCCGATGACTCGGCGGCCACCAGCGTCTCGTAACACATGGCATTGGGGAGGCTGGTCTCGGGCATGTGCGCCTCGTCGGTCATGACGACGAAGCCCTCGACATTCGGAATCTGGGGCAGCAGCTTTTCGAGGAGCGGTATGAACATCAGGTCTGTGAATATCCACCGATCTTCGGCATGGTTGATGATGAAGATCAGCTGTTCGGGAAACAGGCGAGGATTGATCGTATGGCAGACGTAGCCGGCGCCGCTGACGCCATAGTAAATCTCAAGATGACGGTAGTCGTTCCAGGCAATCGTCGCGACGCGATCGCCCTGCTCGAGGCCCATTTTGTCGAGCGCGCCGGCGAGTTGGCGGGCCCTCCTGGTCACGTCGCCAATCGTGCACCGATGCCGGGGATTGTCCATCGTTACCGACACGATTTCCCGCTCGCCATGGAATTTCTCCGCATGTTTTGCGATCGATGAAATCAGCAGAGGGGTGTCCATCATGAGTCCGTGCATAGGTGCCTCCGAGGCAGTGTTATGTATAAGGATAACCACGTACTTTTCATAAGCTTATCGAACAATTCCGGTGCCCGAAACCATGGTATGCTTGCCGAGATAACAAGCTACATCCCAGGAGGGGGAGACATGAAACCGATTGGTACCAGCATACTCAATCTCGGTCGCGTTGTTACACTGCCATTGGTGGGCCTGGCATTAGCCGCCCCGGTCAGCGCACAGGACAGCGACACGATTCTCGAAGAGATCGTCGTCGTCGCGCAGAAACGCGAACAGAACATCATGGACGTTCCGGTCGCCATCACAGCGATCTCGGGTGCACAGATCGAGGCATCCGCGATCAAGGACATGTACGATTTGCAGATTAACGTACCTGGACTGATTGTTGGAGGTAGTCAGACGACGACAACCTCGAACTTCGCGATCCGCGGCATCGGCTCAACATCCAACAACTTTGGCGTAGAATCATCAGTAGGCCTCTACGTCGACAATGTCTATCGATCGCGACAAAGCTCGCTGATTAACGAGCTCGTCGATGTCCAGGCCGTTGAAGTATTGCGCGGCCCGCAGGGTACCCTGTTTGGCAAGAACACGGCAGCCGGTGCTATCCAGGTCCGAACTGTCGCGCCCAGTACGGACAGCCTCGATGCGTTTCTCGAGGTGACCGGCGGTGCGTATGGCCTGCAGCGTATTTCAGGTGCTACCAATATCCCGTTGACCGACAATCTCGCATTTCGCGGCACTTTCTTCTCGTCGCAACGTGACGGCTATGTCGACAACGTCAACTACGACTTCAGCACCGGGGTACCTGTACAGACTATCGATGAAGACGTCTTCAATAATCGCGATCGACTCGGCCTGCGCATGCAGGTCGGTTACGACAATGGCGACAACTTCGATTTGCGCGTCATCGCCGACTATTCGAAGATCGATGAGATCTGCTGTGTCGGCACGTCGCGTGTCGACAGCGTGATTTCAGGCGCGGCGACCAATCCGGCGTTTGGCGACTTCGGACCCGATTTCGCGCGCCTGTTGACTGGCGGTGTGGTCCTTACGAGTAGGGATTACCCCTCCCCGTTGCCGACGTCGACCTTGTTTACGCAGTTGAACGGTTTCTTTGGCCCGTTTGGCATACCCGCGTTCCCGGAAGTCGACATTGCGTTTCCGACGCTTATCGAGGGTTATAACTGGGACGACTACCGAACGACGATCAACCACCTGCCCGTCTCAGAGAATGAGGACCGGGGCCTGTCGGTCGAATTCAACTGGGACATCGGCAATACGACGCTGACGTCGGTCACCGCCTACCGCGCGTTCGACACCTACGACTTCATCGACGTCGACTTTACGAATACCGATATCGCGTCGCGCACGAACATTGCCGAGCAAGACTCCATTTCCCAGGAACTGCGTCTCGCCGGCACCTTCGGCGACAGCAGCAACTGGGTGGTCGGTGCGTATTATTTCGCCCAGGAGATCAAGAACGATACGACCACAACGGCCGGCGAGGACCTGGAGGCATTCTATGACATCGATAACATGCTCCAGGGCTTGCCACCGTTCACGTTTTTCACGGAAGGCGTGACCGCGGTTGCTGATGCCATCAATATGGCGGGCCTGGGGCCCTTCCCGCCGGGTGCCTCGGCCTTCCCCACCGGCACATTTGCGAACGATGTTGTGACGCAGGATCACGAAGGCTACGCCGTATTCGGGCAGGTCGATTGGGCCATGACTGACGCATTCACCCTGACACTTGGCGCGCGCTACACCAAGGAAGAAAAGGACATCAATGCGATCTACACCCAAACCAACCCGGGCACAAACAGGCCCGACTTGACCCTGGTCGGGGGGACACTCCTTGCCTTTAACGCCTGGGCGCAAGGTGGCATGGTAGGTGCGCCGCCGGATCCCACGCCGTTGCTGGCTGTTGCCGTGCCGAACGAGGGTTGGGCCGCCTATCAGGTCCCGGCATTCTCGCCGCGCCCGGACGTCATAGAGTCGCTCTCGGACGACCAGGTTACCGGTACGGCCAGGGTCTCGTGGTTCCCGACCGACAGTGCGATGGTTTACGCGTCGTACTCCACGGGCTACAAGTCGGGCGGCACGAATACCGATCGTCTCGAGTATGACCCGGCTGATCCCGACAACCCACTGTTCGCCCAGCTCTTCGACCCCGAGTTATCCACATCGATAGAAATCGGTTTCAAGGGTGACATCGGCGAGCGCCTGAGACTTTCTGTTGCCCTCTACCAGACGGATTTCGAGGACTTCCAGGCGAATACCTTCGAAGGCCAGGGATTCATCCTGCGCAACGCAGGTGACCTGGAGATCAAGGGCCTGGAAATCGAGTGGCTCTGGCAGGTGATGGACAACACGAGCATCTCGGGTTACTACGCGCACAACCAGGGCGAGTTCATCACGTTTACTCGCGGCGTTTGCTGGAAAGCGACACCGTTCCAGACTCAACAGCCGGATCCGGGCGAAAATGGCGACGGAAGTTGTGACAGAAGTGGCGCGGCGCTGCCGTACAACCCCGAAGACCGCTTCCTGGTCGCGCTGAACCAGGACTTCCAGATGGGCAATAACGACATGTTCTTCCGCGCGGAGTACGCATATGCGTCTGCGACGACGACGGACGGCGACACGGATCCGCTGACCGAGCAGGATGCTTACGGCATCCTCAATCTGCGTCTCGGCGTCGACATCGACGAGTGGAACTCGACCGTTTCTATTTGGGGCCGCAATGTTCTGGACGAGCGCTACTACAAGGGTTCGTTCGATCCGCCGCTCCTCGATCGCGGTAGCATGAATTCCTACCCGACCGAACCGGCGACGTGGGGTGTTACGTTCCGCAAGAACTGGGACTAATACCAGCAAAGACAAAGGGCGGCAGGTTCTCCTGCCGCCCTTTTTTTGTTAGGACGACATGATGTCTGAAACTTCGATCACGGTGGGACTGGCACAAATCGCGCCGCTGTGGCTGCAACGCGACGCGACCGTCGACAAGGTCGTCGCCTGGATAGCCGATGCGGCTGCGAGAGAATGCGATCTCGTTGCCTTCGGCGAGGCGCTTGTGCCGGGCTACCCATTCTGGGTGGAGCGCACGGAAGGGGCGAAGTTCGAGTCCGGCCTGCAAAAAGAACTTTTCGCCCATTATGTTCGACAAAGCGTGTGCATCGAAGACGGCGACCTGGACCCGGTATGCAAGACAGCGCGCGACCATGGCATTGCCATCTACCTGGGTGTCATGGAACGAGCCTCCAATCGCGGCGGCCACAGCCTGTATTGCTCGATGGTTTATATCGACAAGTCTGGAGCGATCCGCTCCGTACACCGCAAGCTGATGCCGACGCACGAGGAACGACTCGTCTGGGCCATCGGCGATGGCAACGGGCTGCGTACGCATAAACTGGGTGCGTTTACGGTCGGTGGACTCAACTGCTGGGAGAACTGGTTGCCGCTGCCGCGCGCGGCGCTTTATGCGCAGGGCGAGGATCTCCACGTCGCGATCTGGCCGGGCAGCATTCGCAATACCGGGGACATCACCCGGTTTATCGCCAGGGAGAGCCGCTCTTTTGTCGTATCGGTGTCGGGCCTCATGCGGCGGGAGGATATCGACACGTCCCTGCCCCACGCTGAATTGCTCATCGAATCGGCTGACGACGTCATGGCGAACGGCGGTTCCTGCGTTGCAGGGCCTGACGGCGAGTGGGTTCTCGCGCCCGTCACAGGGTCGGAGTCACTGAGCGTCGTGGAGATCGATCATTCGCGCGTGCTCGAGGAACGGCACAGCCTGGATGTCGCCGGACACTATTCGCGTCCCGACGTGACCCGGCTCGTCGTCAATCGCAAGCGGCAGACGACCGCCGAATTCACCGACGAAGCGTCTGACGACTAGATTGCGACGAAGACAAGATAGCCACCGAATGCCGCGGCGAACAGCGCCGAGACGCGCAACACGCTGTCGGATTGCGCGAGCCACCAGCCGATTAGTCTGTCCAGCCGGTCTCTGCCCATGATCAGTAAGGCCACTGCGGCCACCAGCGCAATGACGGCGAGGACCCGCATGACTTGCGGATGGCGCAGCTCATCCGCGAGTATCCAGAGCAATGCGCCTATTGCCAGGCGGATCACGATGGCAAGAACGAACCGGGTCCGGCTGTCCATGGAAGTGAACAGCTTGCGAAAGTGGTCCGGCTGGACGAGCCCGGTAAGTCCGAGCAGGACAATTACCAGGCCGAGAATAGCGACTATTCCGGTCATCTCCCTACTTCTTTGGGGTGCCCGGGCCCACGAAGAACCAGGCAATCAGCCCGACGACGGGGAGTACGGCAACCACAACGATCCATATCAGCTTCTTGGTCCGATCGGCCGAGCTGTTCCAGATTTGAATCGCCGCATAGATAACAACCGCGAGGTGAATAAGCCCAAAGATTCCGAGGTCGCCCATGGTTCTCTCCTTTCTGTTTTTGCTATTGTAGCGCCGAATAGTCGTGAAATGGACACGTGCCGGTCATGAACAAGCTGTACGACAACATCCTGGACACGATCGGCAATACACCGATCGTCAAACTGAACAAGATCGGGCCCGAAGACGTAAATGTTTACGTCAAGGTCGAGTCCTTCAATCCCGGTGGCTCGGTCAAGGACCGGCTGGCCCTGTCGGTCATCGAGGCAGCGGAGCGGGATGGGACGCTCAAACCCGGCCAGACCGTTATCGAGGCGACGTCGGGCAATACGGGAATTGGGCTGGCCATCGTTTGTGCCCGGAAAAGCTACCCCCTGGTTGTCACGATGGCAGAGAGCTTCAGCGTGGAGCGCCGCCGCATGATGCGCTTCCTCGGCGCAAAGGTCGTTTTGACGCCGGCCGAACTCAAGGGCAGCGGCATGCTCGCGAAGGCGACGGAGCTGGCTGAGAAACACGGCTGGTTCCTCGTCAGGCAGTTCGAAAACGAAGCCAACGCCGACGCCCACACGCTCACGACAGCGCCCGAGATCCTCGAAGCATTCGGCGACACCAGGCTCGACTACTGGGTTTCCGGCTTCGGCACCGGCGGCACGCTCAAGGGTGTATCCCGATATCTCAAGGAGAAAAGCCCTGAGACCAGGGTCATCGTCTGCGAGCCGGACAACGCGCAGATTCTCGGTAGCGGCATACCGCAGGAACGCCTTGCCGACGGCACGCCCAGGGAAAGCCATCCGCTGTTCCGCCCGCACCTGATGCAGGGCTGGACTCCCGACTTCATTCCGAAATTGACCGAAGACGTGGTATCGGCAGAGCATATTGACGGCATCATGCCAATCGATGGGAACGAAGCGCTGCGGCTGTCGCGGGAGCTCGCACGGAAGGAAGGGATTTTCGTGGGCACTTCCGGCGGAGCAACCCTGGCGGGAGCGCTGGCCGTCGCGGAGCAGGCTAAACCCGGATCCAACGTACTCTGCATGCTGCCCGATACGGGGGAGCGCTACCTGAGTACCCCGCTATTCGACGATATCCCTGTCGAGATGACCGACGAAGAACAGACCATTATGCGCTCCACGCCCAACTACTGTTTCGGTGCGCCACCGCCACCGCCCGCCGAAGACGAGGCGGAGGAACCGGAAGAGGTCGCGGTCGAAGCGCCGGCCGACGCCGTGCAATTCCTCGAAGACGCGACTCACGACAGCGACAATCCCGTGGTCCTGTTTGCACTCGAATGGTGCGAATTTTGCTGGTCGGTCCGCAAGATGTTTGCGCACTACGACATACCGTACCGCTCGGTGGACCTCGATTCGGTGGCTTACCAGGAAGACAACCAGGGCGGCAAGATTCGCAAGGCGATCGAGGCAGATACGGGCCTCAAGACGATTCCGCAGATTTACATCGGCGGCAAGCATGTCGGCGGCGCAACCGATCTGTTCGACGCGGCGAAAGACGGCTCGATGGCACGCATGCTCGAGGAACTCAACGTCGTGTGGAATAAATCAGCCGACCAGGACCCGTACTCGTTCCTGCCGAAGTGGCTGCATAAACGGTAATTCGCGGCGGGTCGCCGCTCCTGCTGCACGAGCGGCCATTGGCCGCGATCACTCGTGGAAGAAGTACATGCCGAGTGTCTCGGCAACACAAGCCGGCTTGCGCTCGCCCTCGACCTCGAGACGGGTCTCCGAGGTCAAAAGCATCGCACCGGCCCTGCGGCGCACTTGCAGCACCTTGCTGCGCGCCCGCATTTTCGAGCCAACCGGGACCGGTGCATAGAAACGCACCTTGTTGAGTCCGAAATTGATCGCGCGCGCGAGATTGACGACCTCGACAAAGCCGCCGGTCAACGCCGGGATCAATGCCAGGGTCAGGTAACCGTGGGAGATAGTCTTGCCGTCGGGCATTTCCCTCTCCGAGCGTTCGGTATCCACATGAATCCACTGGTAGTCACCGGTCGCTTCGGCGAACTGGTCGATACGATGCTGGTCAATAACGACCCAATCGGACAGACCGACCTCTTCGCCGATTAGCTTCTTGGCATCTTCTATGGATTCTATGCGCAGCAAGTCCGTCCCCTCGTCCCTATTGTCACAAGTATCCTCATGAGAACATTGAGTGATACCTGATGATGCATCAATCCGCAATCCCGTGTTGAGCACAACGCTCGCAGTTGACCCAGCCGGAATCGCCGTTCGCATAGTGTTCCTTCTTCCAGACAGGCAAGCGCACCTTGATCTCGTCGATGATAAAGCGACAGGCTTTGAATGCTTCGTCGCGGTGCGCGGAGACGACCCCTATCCACACGGCACACTCGCCAATCTCGAGCAGGCCGACGCGATGGACGCAACGCGCCTCGAGGTACGGAAACAATTCCTGCGCCTCCGCCAGCACTTTCTCGCCCTCCGAAACGCATAACGGCTCGTAGGCTTCGTACTCGAGCCGTTCGACCACGTGACCTTCGTTCTCGTTACGCACCCAGCCTTCGAACGCGCAATAGCCACCCGCTGCCGGATTCACCAGGGAACGTTGCAGCGCAGCGGGATCGATGGCCTCGTGGGCAATTTCCATCATGTCAGCCACCGGCAACCGGGGGAAACAACAGGACCGTATCGCCATCGCTGACGGGCGAATCCCAGTCCGCCATGTTGTCATTGATCGCGACTTTGCAGTGCCCGTTCGGCTCCTCGGAACCGTGCCTCGAACGAGTCATTTCAAATACGTCGTGCGCTGTCGCTGCATCGATCTGCAGGGTCTCTTCGGCGACCCCGGCGTGCTCGCGGAACATCGCGAAATAGCGCACTGTAATGGTCTTCAGATCGGTTTTCATGGGGCTGCCTCGAGGACGCTCTCCGCCAGGTCGTCCGGCGTGTTGATGTTATCGAGCGAGGCCGGGTCGAGCTGCGCGAGCAGGGACGTATCGGAGCGAATCAGGATCTTGCGGGGGCAATGAATGCCGTCGTTTGCAAACTTCCGAATCGTCGCCGCGCCCCCGTTGCGGTAGAGCGCGCACAGGGGCTCCGGCAGACCATCGTGGCTGCTCACGTAGGCGGTAAACGGATGATCTGCGGAGCGATTTGCGAGCAGATGCCTGATCGTCTCGATGGTGATGTTCGGGAGGTCGCAGGCGACAACGAGCCAGTCCACGTCAGGATGCGCGTCCATTGCCGACAAGATGCCGGCCAGCGGTCCCATGTCGTCGTACTGATCGACTATTTGATCGTACCGTCGCCGCTCGGGCTCATCTTTCTGTGCCGCACGCGTCGATACGAATGCGCGCTCGACCAACGGCTCGAGCAACGCCATCATGAAAGCGAGTTGCGACTGACCATCGCGTTCGAGCAAAGCCTTGTCCCTGCCCATGCGTTTGCTCTTCCCTCCGGACAGGACGAGTCCGAATACCGGTGTCTCACTCATCGCGCCGAAAATCCTGCTTGCCGCCCGACTTGGCGATCAGTTTCGTCTCCGCAATGACGATGTCCTGCGAAACAGCCTTGAGCATGTCGTACACGGTCAAGGCAGCAATGCTTGCGCCCGTCAGCGCCTCCATTTCGACGCCGGTCTTATGATGCACTTTGCAACGGCAATCGATGACGGCATCAGTGCCGTCCATCTCGATTGACACTTTGCAGTTGTCGAGACCGAGCGGGTGGCAAAATGGAATCAGTTCATGGGTCTTCTTGGCCGCCATGACGCCCGCAATGATCGCCGTCGCAAAAACAGGACCCTTCTTGGTCTGGATATCGTCGTCGGAGATCAACGCGGCCGCTTCAACCGGCAGGCGCACTCGCGCCCGCGCATGGGCCTCGCGATCCGATGGCGTCTTCTCGCTTACGTCGACCATCGTCGGTCGGTCCTGTGCATCAATGTGGCTCAACTTGCCCAAGGGCTATCCCCCGATTCGGTACATTTCTACTTTGCGAAGCACGTGTGCTTCCGCGACTTCAGGCCGGCGTAGTTCACTGTAACGATCGGCCCGTTGCAGCCATATCTGCGAGAGTATATCGGTGAGTTCTTCCTCATCGGCATTGGCTCGTAACGACTCACGCAGATCCGTCCCCTGGTTTGCGAACAGGCAAGTATAAAGCACGCCGTCGGCCGACAGGCGCGCGCGGCTACAATCGCCGCAGAAGGGCTCGGTCACCGACGAGATGAAGCCGATCTCTCCTTCACCGTCCACATATTGATAACGGCGTGCAACTTCGCCCGGGTAACTCTGGTCGACGCGCCGCAATGGCCACCTGGCCTGCACCTGTTCCAGCAATTGCCGCGAGGGCACGACCTGGTCTTGCCGCCAGCCATTCTGGTTACCGACGTCCATGAATTCGATCAGCCGCACGATGTGCCCGGTGCCGCGAAAGTGTTCGAGAAGATCGAGCACGGAGTGGTCGTTAACACCCCGTTGTACGACAACATTGATCTTGATCGGGGCCAGGCCGGCCTGCTGAGCCGCATCGATCCCCGCGAGCACTGTGCCAAGATCCCCGCGCCCCCCACTCATGTGGCGGAAGATCGCTTCGTCGAGGCTGTCCAGGCTGATCGTCACGCGATGCAGTCCCGCACCGGCGAGCGCTTCTGCGGCAGATCCGAGCAGCATGCCGTTCGTCGTCAACGCCAGGTCATCGATGCCTGGAATCGCGGCAAGTCCGCGGACAAGTTCCGGAAGCTTCTTGTCGAGCAGCGGCTCGCCACCCGTCAAGCGCAGCTTACTGACACCCAGTCCGGCAGCAACACGCGCGATCTTGAGAATCTCGTCGTAGGTGAGCCGTTGTTTGCGGCTCAGGAATTCGTAATCCTCGTGAAACTCGTCCTCCGGCATGCAATACGGACAACGAAAATTACACTGGTCCAGCACCGAGATCCGCAGATCGTGCAAGGGCCGGCGCAGCGCGTCGCGAGTAATTGCAACATTAGTCGCGGTAGTTTCATCGGGTATCAAGTGCGAACTCATAGGTGCATTCTGCCGGAACTCTGCGTCGTTACAAACCGCAACAGACGGCGCCGCCGGTCTTTGTTAAGCTGCGTCGCTTGCCGGAAAGGGGAAAATCCAAGCATGCACGTCACTTTCAGCGATAACGATCTCACGTTCCAGGAAGAAGTCCGGGCTTTTTTCCGCGACGAGTATCCCGACGATATTCGCGACGTCGTAGATTCCGGGGCAGAGATGCCGCCGGAGCTGCAAATCCGCTGGCAGAAGATTCTCCACGCGAAAGGCTGGGCCGGTGTGAACTGGCCCGTCGAGTACGGCGGGACAGGCTGGACTCCCGTACAGAAGTACATCTTTGCGCGCGAAGAAGGCAACGCCAACACGCCTGTCGTGGTGCCGTTTGGCCTCAACATGGTGGGGCCGGTCATCTACACCTTCGGGAGCGATGCTCAGAAGGAGCGGTTTCTGCCGGATATCCTGGCGAGCAATACCTGGTGGTGCCAGGGTTATTCCGAACCCGGCGCCGGATCCGACCTTGCCTCCCTGAAAACCAAAGCTGACCTGGCCGGTGATCACTGGGTGGTCAACGGCACGAAGACATGGACGACGCTCGCCCAGTTTGCTGACTGGATCTTCTGCCTGGTGCGTACGAACAGCGATGTCGCACGTCGCCAGGAGGGCATCAGCTTCCTGCTAATCGATATGAAGTCGCCGGGCGTTACCGTGAAACCGATCGTCCTGCTCGATGGCACGCATGAAGTGAACGAGATCCATTTCGACAATGTCGAGGTGCCTGTTGAGAATCTCGTGGGCGAAGAAGGCAAGGGCTGGACCTACGGAAAAGTGCTGCTGCAACATGAGCGCACGAATTCTGCGAACACGTTCCGCTCCGAGTATCGCCTGAGGAAGCTGCGCGAACGGGCCGCTACGTCGGTTCGTGGGGCGCCTCCTCTTGCCGACGATAAGAATTTCATGCGCCGCCTGGCGGCGGTCGAGATCGAACTCAAAGGACTCGAGTACACCGAGCTGCGCACGCTGGCAGCCGTGAGTTCAGGCAATGCGCCGGGACCTGAATCGTCGTTCCTCAAGATCAAGGGCACCGAGATTCAACAGGCCATCGACACACTCTATATGGATGCCGCCGGCTACTACGCCCTGCCCTACAGGCCCGATTCACCGGTGGGGGAAGGCAACGAAACGCTAACCGCACTGCGGTATTTCAATTTTCGCAAGGCGACGATCTACGCTGGTTCCAATGAGATCCAGAAAAACATCATTGCCAAGCATGTGCTCGGCTTGTAGGTAAGGCTCATGGATTTTTCGCTTAACGAAATTCAGGCGATGCTGGCGGACAGCGTCGACAAGTTCATCCAGAACGAATATGACTTCGACACGCGCCAGGCATACGCCGAAAGCGACAAGGGTTTCAGCGCTGACGTCTGGAAGACCTTTGCCGAACTCGGCTGGACCGCCGTGCCATTCGCGGAGGACGACGGCGGTCTGGCTGGCGGCCCCGCAGACATCATGGTCCTGATGCAGCAGCTGGCGCGCGGCCTCGTGGTCGAACCGTATCTTGCCAACGTTATCCTGGCAGGAGGTATTCTGCGACGCGCTGCCAATGCGGAGCAGAAAGAACGTTGGCTGCAGCCGATGATCTCGGGCGAGTTCCAAGCATCACTGGCATTCACGGAGCCGCAGGCGAGGTATCGACTGGCCAGTATCGCCACCTCGGCCACCCGCGATGGGGAGGAATGGGTCCTCGATGGCTGCAAAGGGCTCGTGCCGAATGGCGGCACCGCCGATTTGCTGATCGTTCCGGCCCGTACCTCGGGCGATATCGACGATGAGCAGGGGATTAGCTTGTTCGCCGTATCAACCGACAGCGATGGACTGACCCGCAACGCGTACGCGACCATCGATGGCGGTCGAGCTGCGGAGGTGACGCTGAACAATGTTCGCGTGGCGGACGACGCCTTGCTCGGCGAAGTCGACAACGGCTTCCCTGTCCTCGATGCGACGATTGACGAAGCAACGCTGGCAGTTTGCGCCGAGGCTGTCGGCATCATGCAGGTCCTGAAAGACAAAACCGTTGAATACTCGAAGGACCGCAGCCAGTTTGGCGTGCCGATCGGCAGCTTCCAGGAATTGCAGCATCGCATGGTCGACATGCTTATGGCCTGCGAGCAGGCCCAGTCGCTGCTCTTGTGGGCAGTAATGGCCAACGCAAGCGGTGCCGAGGACCGCAAGCGCGCGGTCAGCTCGATCAAGTACCTCGTCAGTACGGCCGGGCGGGTACTCGGCGAAGATGCCATCCAGATCCACGGCGGCATGGGTGTGACGTGGGAACTGGATGTCGCCCACTATTTCAAACGCCTGACAGCGATCTGCGCAATGTTCGGGGACGCCGACTGGCACCTTGACAAACTCGCCTCCGCATCCCGGTAAGCATAGACTGGGGCGATGTTTCCTCAAGACCGCCCTGGCGCTCGGTGTCGCCAAGGAAGCAGCCTGATAAACTGGCAGCTATGCAACCATCCGGCGTTATCACGATTACAACCGACTTCGGCCACAAAGGGCCGTTTGCAGCAGTCATGAAAGGGGTCATCCTCAGCCGCTTTCCGACGGCGAAGATCATCGACCTCGCGCACGACATCCCTGCCCAGTGGCCTCCGGAAGCAGGCTTCTGGGTCAGTCGTTCCTACCAGTGGTTTCCGGCCGGTTCGGTTCACCTCGCCATCGTGGATCCAGGCGTTGGCACCGAACGCGAGATCCTCGTGGCGGAATGTGACGGCCATATGTTCATGGCGCCCGACAATGGCCTGCTGGCCCAGCTGATCGAGAACTGCGACGACCCTAAGGTCTTCAAACTGGCACTCGAAAAACTCGAAGTACTGGACCTGCCTGCACCCAGCGCGACGTTCCATGGCCGTGATATTTTCGCGCCGGTTGCCGCCGCACTGGCATCAGGACAATCCGCGGTAGCGGATATCGCGGAGAGAACCAACGACTGGACGCCGGGCTGGATCGACGAACCCGACGTTACTTCGGGAAAAGTCACGGGTGTGATTGTCACCGTCGATACGTTCGGCAACCTGATCAGCAATATCGACGCCAGCCTGGTTAGCAACTTCCGGGAACCGGTCGCTGAGATCGCGGGCCACCAGGTGTCAATGCAAACGACCTACGGACGAGCACAGCCTGGCGACTACCTCGCCTTGTTCAATTCATTTGGCGTGGTGGAAGTTGCACGGGCGGAAGGGAGTGCAGCCGACGGGCTCGGTTCAGCGCGCGGCGCCCCGCTCGTCATTCGTGACGGCTACCAAGCCTGACCACAAATGGTGTCAGTCACCTTATTTCCGGTCTAAAGGTGCCAGTCACCTTATTTCCAGTCTAAACGTGCCAGTTACCTTAGACTCGATATAAGGTGACTGACACCTTTTCTGGTTCTAATTAGGTGACTGACACCTTTTTAGAGGAGATCAGGATTGTTGCAGCGCCTGCTTCTCGAGTTTTGCCCACGAATCACGCAGCGTGACAATCCGGTTGAAGACGTGCGCCTCATCGGAGTCATCGACCGTGTCCTTACAGAAGTACCCAAGGCGCTCGAACTGCACAGCCTCACCCGCAGCAAGCTCGTCCAGTGAAGGCTCGAGTTTGGCGCTGACGGTCTCGAGAGAATCCGGATTAAGGACGCTGTGAAAATCTTCGACCGCGTTTGGATTCGCCTCGGTAAACAAACGATCGTACAAACGCACGGAGGCATCGACAGCATGCTGGCAGGACACCCAGTGAATGGTGCCCTTCACCTTGCGATCTGACGTCCCTGTGCCGCTACGGGTATCCGGGTCGTGGCTGCAACGCAATTCGACGACCTCACCATCGGCATTCTTGATGACCTCATCGCAACGAATGATGTAGCCAAAGCGCAGCCGCACCTCGCCGCCAGGCTTCAGGCGGAAGAACTTGCGTGGCGCTTCCTCCATGAAGTCGTCCTGCTCGATCCAGAGCTCTCGAGAGAACGGCAGTTCGCGCGTGCCAAAGTCCGGGTTGCCCGGGTGATTCTTGGCTTCCATGAACTCGACCTGGTCTTCGGGATAATTCGTCAGCACAACCTTCAACGGTCGTAGGACTGCCATGCGGCGCGCGGCGGTATCGCCCAGCGTCTCGCGCACGCAATTCTCCAGCGCGCCCATCTCGATCAGCTTGTCTTTCTTGGTGACGCCGGCACGCACGACGAACTCCCGCAAAGCCTCCGGCGGGTAACCGCGGCGGCGCATGCCCGCAATCGTCGGCATCCTGGGGTCGTCCCAACCCGACACCACGCCTTCCTCGACCAACGCATTCAGCTTGCGCTTGCTGGTGATCGAGTAAGCGATATTGAGGCGCGAGAATTCAATCTGCCGAGGCCGGTGCTCTGGCTGTAACTGATCGAGGAACCAGTCATACAACGGCCGATGATCCTCAAATTCGAGGGTACAAAGCGAATGGGTTATACCCTCATAGGCATCGGACAGCCCGTGTGCGAAATCGTACATCGGGTAGATGCACCACTTGTCGCCGGCGTTCTGATGCGGGATGTGGCGAATTCGGTAGATCGCCGGGTCCCGCATGTTCATGTTGGGCGACGCCATATCGATCTTCGCCCGCAACACGTGCTCCCCGTCAGCGAACTCACCCGCATACATCCGGGCAAACAGGTCGAGGTTCTCCTCGACGCTGCGGCCGCGATGCGGACTGTTCCTGCCCGGTTCGGTCAGCGTACCCCGATGTTCGCGAATCTCCTCGGCACTCAGGCTGTCGACGTACGCCACGCCCTTCTCGATAAGCTCTGTCGCGGACTGATAGAGCCGGTCGAAATAATCCGACGCGTGCGTAAGCCGATCGCCCCAGTCGAATCCGAGCCAGTGCACATCGTTCTCGATGGCCTCGACGTACTCGGGACTCTCCTTGCCCGGGTTCGTGTCGTCGAATCTCAGATAAGTCCGGCCGCCCGCCTCCGCGGCTACGCCAAAATTCAGACAGATCGACATGACATGCCCGATATGCAGGTAGCCGTTCGGCTCCGGCGGGAATCGGGTCACGATTTCGGCATGTTTGCCGGACTCGAGGTCTTCGTCGATGATCTTGCGGATAAAGTCCCGCGGTTCGCTATCGTTCATGGGGGCGGATTGTACTCGAACTTCAGGTCAATTCGAGTACAATGCCGCGCATGCCGAATATCACCTTACCTGACGGCTCCGTTCAGGAGTTTGACGCTGTCACCAAAGGCAGTGAAGTTGCCGCCCGCATTGGCGAGGGACTGGCGCGTGCCGCCGTGGCTATTCGCGTCAATGGCGATCTCTGGGACCTGTCCAGGGACATCGAGACGGACGCTTCCGTGGAAATCGTTACTCGCGATTCGGACGACGGGATTGAGTTACTGCGGCACGACGCTGCCCACGTGCTCGCCGAGGCCGTCAAGGAACTGTGGCCCGACACCCAGGTAACGATCGGCCCGGCCATCGAGAATGGTTTCTACTACGATTTTTCTCGCGAAGAACCATTTACCGACGCTGACCTCGAAACTATCGAGGCCCGCATGAAGGAGATTGTGGATCGCGACGAGAGCATCGAACGTGAAGTCTGGGAGCGTGACAAGGCCGCCGAGTTTTTTCGTGGCATTGGCGAGATCTACAAAGCCGAGATCATAGAGAGCATTCCATCTGACGAAGACCTGACCTTGTATCGCCAGGGTGACTTCATCGACCTTTGTCGAGGGCCACACTTGCCCTCGACCGGCAAGCTCGGCAAAGCATTTAAATTGACCCATGTCTCGGGCGCCTACTGGCGCGGCGACTCAGACAACGAGATGCTGCAGCGCATCTATGGCACGGCCTGGTCGAACGACAAGGCGTTACGGAAATACCTGCACATGCTCGAGGAAGCGGAGAAACGCGATCACCGCCGCCTCGGTCGTGTCATGGATCTCTTCCATTTCCAGGAAGAGGCGCCGGGCGCCGTCTTCTGGCATCCAAATGGCTGGGCCGTATTCCAGTCACTCATCGAGTACATGCGCGAGAAGCAGAATGAAGCCGGTTACCGGGAGATCAACACCCCGGAAATAATGGCGAAGGCGCTGTGGGAAAAGTCGGGCCACAACGCGGCTTTTGGCGACAATATGTTTACGTCAGAGACTGTCGACGGCCGCGTTTACGCCATTAAGCCGATGAATTGCCCGGGTCACGTGCAAGTCTTCAAGCAGGGCATCACGAGTTACCGCGACCTGCCGGTGCGCCTCGCCGAGTTCGGCAAATGCCACCGTTACGAGCCGTCGGGTGCACTGCACGGCATGATGCGCGTCCGTGCGTTTACCCAGGACGATGCGCACATCTTCTGTACGCCGGAACAGATTACGGATGAGTCGATTGCGGTCTGCAAACTCATTCTGGAGATCTACCGCGGTTTTGGATTCGGAGACGTACGCATCAAGTTCGCCGATCGACCCGAGGTCAGGGTTGGCGAGGATGCGGTCTGGGATCAGGCTGAGCAGGCGCTGCTCAAAGCACTCGAATCCGGTGGTCTCGAGTACACGCACAATCCGGGCGAAGGTGCCTTCTATGGCCCCAAACTCGAGTTCGTTCTGCGGGACGCCATCGGCCGCGACTGGCAGTGCGGCACATTGCAGGTGGATCTCAACATGCCGGGCCGCCTCGGGGCGACCTATATCGGTGAGGACGGCAACAAGCACGTACCGGTCATGTTACACCGCGCAATATTCGGCTCGCTCGAACGCTTCATGGGTATCCTGATCGAGCATCACGCGGGCAATCTGCCATTGTGGCTCGCTCCGCAGCAGGTCAAGGTTCTGACCATCACGTCTGACGCTGACGAGTATGCCGAAGAGATCGCCGCGGCATTGCGAGCGGCGGGAATTCGTGCGGACAGCGATCTCAGGAACGAGAAGATCTCCTACAAGGTTCGCGAGCACTCCGTCGCCAAGGTGCCGGCGCTGTTCGCGGTGGGACAACGCGAAATCGAGGAACGCACCGTGGCGGTGCGTCGCCTGGGCTCCAAAAAACAACAGGTTATGTCACTTGAGGATGCCATCGCGAGCCTGAAATCAGAGATCGACAACCACGGTCGAAGCGACTGATCCACCCTGCCCCGGGTGGACCTCCGATTCTGCCCCAATCCCGGCAACTACGCCTGTAGTCGCGTTTCGCCGGACGCCCTCAAGCCCAAACGTGACGCGCCCTGCACTTTCACTGTGCGCCGCGTCACATATTCAAACTTCCGTCGCCGCCGACCGACATTTCGGGCAATACCTGCGCATATACTCATTAGACGCAAGGACCGCGAGTGCGATTCAACATAAGGTTTCGGAGGAAACGAAGTGGCGCTGGACCAATTCAAGACGCAGGTATTGTTGCTGCATAGCGAGCAAAGCACCCTGGACTCACTGAGTTCCGGGTTCAATGACCGTTACACGGTGCATTGTGCAACCAGCGGCAGCGAGGCGCTGAATACCCTGGTCGACACTCCGATCAACGTGATCATCACGGCGCAGGATCTGCCAGGTATGAGCGGTCTGGAAGCACTGCGTGAAGCCAAGAAACGTTCACCCGACACGATCGGCATCCTGCTCGCCGGCAATTCAAGGCAGGATCTTGAAGCCCTCGTGGGTGACGAAGAGGTATTCCAGGTGGTCAGTGGAAACGTCACGGGCGACGGCTTGCTAAAACTCGTTGAAAACGCCACACGCCAGATGCGCTTGATGGCATTGGCCGGAGCTGCCAACGACACGGCGGCCAATGTCGATGAGCCCGCCGAGCACATCATCATGGAGACGTCGGAGAACGGCTCCACGATAATCAGCGACGGCACGGGCCGTATGCCGGCACTGAACCCTGAGAAGGTGTCTGCCGCAGCCTCGGTCGGCTCGCAGTCAGTCGACGTGCTGGTGTTGACCAAGGACCAGGAGTTCCTGACGACAATCAGGGAATCGTCGCGTGGCATGCATACGGTGCATTACGCGAATACGCTGAAGCAGGCTGACGAGACGATCCGCAAGCACAAGATCGGTGTTGCAGTCGTCGACGCCGCCATGGTCGGCGAAAAAGTCGAGCAGCTAACGCAGCATCTGCGTAAAGGCTCGGCTCGACTCGTCTCAATCGTTGCAGGTCGCCGGGACGACGGCGAAATGCTGATGGACCTGATTAACAGGGGCAAGGTTTACCGCTTCCTGCTGAAGCCGGTGTCGCCTGGCCGCGCCCGACTCGCGGTCGAGGCATCGGTGAAACATCACCTCGAAGCGCCAGACGCTGCGTTCAAGATCAAAGGTAGCCCGGCCGCGGCCCGGCCCGCACCCAGGGCAGAGCCAAAACCGACGCCCGCGGCGACCCAAAAAGCCAGGCCCGCGCCCAAACCGGCTGCCAAAGCTGGAGCCAGGCCAACACCAAGGGCCAAGGCAATACCGGCTCCAGTAGCGAAGCCCGCCGCAAGGCAATCCGAGCAGAGAGTTGCGCCTGAGCCCACCGCCGCAATGGTGGATCCGCCGCTCGGCGATATCTCGATCGATTCGCCGATCGATGAAGGGCTTTCGAGCGCCTTTGGTGGGGGTGATTCGAGCTTCACAGAAACGATGACGGGCATCATCAGCACCGTCACCGAAAAATTCAAGAGTAAGGACGACACGGCACCTGCGGCACCTGTCGAAGCGGCCATGTCCGCCCCGACCGGCGGTGGTTCCGCTTCCAGGATCAAGATCATTGGAATAGCTGCGGCAGCGGTCGCTGTCATTGCGGTAGCGACAGTCTGGTTCATGGGTGGCGAGGAAGAAACGGTGCCAGTCGAACAAGCGCCAACGTCGGCTCCGGCGTTTGCGGAAGCGGATGTCGAATTCGACGAGCCCGCTGAACCCGGCGTCGATGCAGGTGAGCTCAATGCGATAGCGCTCTTCGAAGAGGCGCGCCTCGCACGCGAAGCAGGCCAGGTATTCAACCCGGCCGGCTCCAATGCGATCGAGTTATACGTAGCCGCCCTTGAGGCCGACCCGACGAACACGATCGTCGCTGTCGAACTCGATGCCGTCATCCAGGAAGCCCTGGGCATGGCCGAGGCCGCGCTGCTCGAGGCCCGTCTCGATGATGCAGAAGCCGCCCTGCAACGGGTTGCCTTTGCCGACGCAGACAACACGCGCCTGCCTTTCCTCGAGGCGCAACTGGCGCAGATACTGTTGCGCGGCCACCTGGCCGACGCACGCACAGCCATTCGTGACACCCGCTATGAGGACGCCGGTGGTTCGATTGCTGCCGCACGAGCCCTCGGCATAGCCGACACGGCCGAGATCAACGCGGTTGAAGCGGAACTGGCCGCGGCGAAAAGCGCGCAGCAGGCCGACGAAGTTCTTGCGCTCGCTAATGCGCGCCTTGAAGAAGGTGACCTGCTCAGGCCGGCGAACGATAATGCACGCTATTACTACGAGCTGGTGCTGGCCAGCGACCCGGCGAACACGGCAGCTCGCCAGGGCCTGAGCGTTGTGGCAAGCAAGCTCGTACTCCAGGCGCGGGCGGAGATTGACGCCGGCAACCTGGACAGCGCTGATACCCTATTGACTGATGCGCGGGCAATCGATGCATCCAACGCAGAGCTGGCCGCAACGGTTATCGCACTAGCGGCAGCCCGCGATGAGATCGCCGCTGCCGAAGCACGCCGCCGGGCCGAAGCAGAGCGCCGGGCTGAGGCCGACCGGCAAGCAGAAGCAGAACGGGTGGCCGCGGAAGCTCGTGCCGAAGAGGAACGCGAGGCAGCTGCCGCGGTAGCCGCGGCAGCGGTACTCACAGCAGCCGACGGTGGCGACGCCTCCGCGAGCGCTCTCGGAGGCGGTGCTGCCCAAAGCGGTGAACAAGCCGCGGCTGGCGCTGCCGTCGCGGAGCAAGTAGCCGAATCGGTTGCCGCGGTCCAAGAGCCCGCGCCGCAGCCTGTCAACGTCCGCGACCAGAAGCCGGTCGGTATCAGTTCACTGTCGCGCACACGTTACGTTGCACCTAAGTACCCAAGGTCCGCGCAGCGCCGCAACCAATCGGGCTGGGTGGACGTCGTATTCACGGTTACGATGGACGGGAGCGTAAAGGATGTCGAAGTCCGCCGTTCAGAGCCGGAGGGCGTGTTCAATAGTTCTGCGATACGCGCTGTTCAAAAATGGGAATTCGAACCCGTCATCGAAGACGGCAGGGCTGTCGAAAAGCGCGCCGGTGTGCGCATGATGTTCGCCCTCGAATAATTCGGAAAATCGTTTCCGGACTGGATCAATTAGCAGAATCTCGCTACCCTGTGCGAGATTCAGTCTAGTTGGTCAATAAAAGTGTCAGAAGAAACTGTAGGGGCCGCGAACAAACCGGCTCGAAAACAACAGCAACGCAGTGTTGTAACCCAGCAAAAACTGCTTGACGCCGCGATCGAGGCTTTTTCAGAGAACGGCTTCAAAGGAACGTCGACACGTGACATCGCCGAGCGCGCCGGGGTTCATCACCCGCTGATCACTTACCATTTCAAGAACAAGGACAGGCTGTGGCGTGCGGCGGCTGACAGGATCTTTCGAGATTTTGGTCGCTCCCTCGAAGCATCCCTTGAAGATCACCAGGGCGAAGGCCCGAAGCAGCGCATGGCGTCGATGATCAAGGCGTATGTCTACTACGCCAAAGACCATCCTGCCCTGCACAAGGTGATGGTTCAGGAAGCAAGCTATCCGAATCCCCGTCTCGATTGGTTAATCGAAACGCATTTGAAGCCAATCTTTGACACAACCGCAATCATGCTCGAAGAACTGCAACGTGCCGGGGTAGCCGTGCAAGGCAATCCAATGCTGTTGTTCAACATGATCCGACTGTCGTCCGGCGGGCTGCTGGCACTTGCCAATGAGATCAAGGCATCGAGTGGTATCGATGTCGAGGCTGACGAGACGCTCGACGAAATCGCAGACATGATCGTCAGCGTGTTCCTGCCCGGAGAATTCCCCCAGCCAGGCTGATCTGGCTATCTGCTGGCGTACAGGTAGAGCATTTCCATCGCGATATGCGCCGCAGCAAGCGACGTGATTTCACCGACGTCGTAGGCTGGTGCCACTTCCACAACGTCCATTCCAACAACATTGATGCCTTTCAGGCCGCGCAGGATAGACATCGCCTGGTGGCTCGTCAGGCCACCGCAAACTGGCGTACCCGTCCCCGGTGCATAGCTGGGGTCGAGACAGTCAATATCGAAAGTCACGTAGACAGGATTGTCGCCGAGGTGCTTCCGTGTCTCTTCGATAACAGCCTCGATGCCACGTTGATGCACCGCCGGGGCGTCAATGATATTGAAACCCATGGTATCGGGGTTTTCTGTGCGTAAGCCGATTTGCACCGACGACGCCGGATCGACGATGCCGTATTTCGCGGCCCAGTAAAACATGGTGCCGTGATCGATACGGTCGTCTTCGTCATCCCAGGTATCACTGTGTGCATCGAAGTGCAGCAACGACAGGGGAGCGCCGTGCTTGTTGGCATGCGCTTTGAGCAGTGGATAGGAAATGAAATGGTCGCCGCCGAGCGTCAATAGAGCTGGCCCTTGCTCGATGATCCTCGTGGCATGCGCTTCTATCGCGTCCGGAACGGCCTCCGGCTTGCCGTGATCAAAGAAACAGTCGCCGACATCGGCTACCGCCAGCTTGTCGAAAGGATCGAACTCCATTCCGTACGGCCGCTCCCACGCCATGATCGTCGACGCGTTACGAATCGCGCGTGGACCAAAACGGGTTCCCGGACGATTCGTTGTCGCGGTATCAAGGGGCACGCCAGTGACGGCCACATCGACGCCATCGAGCGAGGTTACGTACTTCCGACGCATGAATGACGCCACACCGGCGTAGGTGGGCTCGGGAGTCGTCCCGTACAGACTCTCCCGGTTTATCGCATGGTCGGCTTCGTGCTTGACCATCGCTAGCTGTTCACGATCTTCAGCGTCTGGTCGAGCACCTTGCGGGTCACCTCGATGATCGTGTCGGCTTCGCTGTGCGACAGCGTGAACGGCGGTGCGCAGATGATCGCATCCCCGGAGGCGCGCAGGCAGACACCATTTTCGATAAACAGATCGCGCGCGATCCCGCCGACGCCCTGCTTCTCGTCAAACCGTTCCACCGGCTCCTTGGACTTGACCAGTTCCAGCGCTCCCATAAGCCCGACCATGCGCGTGTTACCCACGAGCGGATGGTCTTCGAGCTCTGCCCAGCCTTTCTGCAGATATGGGCCAATATCGTCGCGGATACGCTCGATCAGGTTCTCCCTTTGCAGGATCTTCAGGTTTGCGATAGCAACGGCACACGAGGCCGGATGTCCTGAATAGGTGTAGCCGTGCGCAAATTCGCCGGCTTTTTCCACCAATACATCGGCGACCCGGTCACTCACGAAAACGCCGCCAAGTGGCAGGTAACCCGACGTCACGCCCTTCGCGAACGGCATGAAGTCTGGACGGGTGCCGTAGTAGTCCGCGCCGAACCATTCGCCGAGCCGACCGAACCCGGTGATGACTTCGTCGGAGATCAGCAGGATGCCGTACTCGTCACAAATACGCTGCACTTCAGGCCAGTAGGTATCGGGCGGCACGATGACGCCGCCGGCACCCTGGATCGGCTCGCCGATAAAAGCGGCGACCTTGTCCGCACCGACTTCCTTGATCTTGTCCTCGATAGCGCGTGCCGCGGCAATGCCGAAATCTTCCGGTGACAGGCTCTGGTCGGAGCCGTACCAGTACGGCTGTTCGACATGCTCGATGCCGGGAATCGGCAGCCCACTCTGCTTGTGCATGGGCTTCATGCCGCCAAGGCTGGCAGCGGCCACCGTGGACCCATGATAAGCGTTATGCCGGCTGATGATGGTGTGCCGTTCCGGTTGGCCCATCAGGTCCCAGTAGGTGCGCACCATGCGCACGATCGTGTCATTCGACTCCGAGCCCGAACCCGTGAAAAAGACACGGTTGAACTGTGGCTGACTGACATCCTTGAGCATGGCCGCCAGTTCGATTGACGGCGGGTGCGCACACTGGAAGAAATTGTTGTAGTACGGCAGTTCCTGCATCTGCTCCGCCGCTGCATCGACAAGTTCCTGACGGCCATAGCCCGTGTTGACGCACCAAAGACCCGACATACCGTCGAGGATCTTGTTGCCGTCGGCATCGTAGATGAAGACACCCTCGGCGCGAGTAATTATGCGCGAGCGTTTCTTGTGCAGGTCCTTGTGATCGGTAAACGGATGCAGGTGGTGGTCTTTGTCCAGTTCCTGCCAGTCTTCGCGTGAGCGCTTTTCTATTGCTGCCATTTCTTCACCTGAACTATTGGTCAGACATTGAACATCAGGATCTCACGCTCATAGGGCGTGATAATTTCCTGGAATTCCCTGTACTCGTGTTCTTTCAACGCCGTATACAAATCGACAAACGGATCACCGAGAACCGAGCGCATTCCCTTCGAGTTCCGCAATGCTTCTATTGCCGAGTAGATATGCCGATGCAGGCTGTGGTCTCCACTGTATGCACTCCCCTCGGTCGGCTCACTCGGCTTAAGGCCTTCCATCATGCCGAGGTAGCCACAGGCGAGCGTGGCCGCAATTACGAGGTAAGGGTTTACATCCGAACCGGCCAGCCGGTTCTCGATGCGCCGCGCTTCGGGCGGCGAATCGGGCACACGCAAACCCACTGTCCGGTTGTCGATCGCCCAGTCAAGGTTGACCGGCGATGACCATGGGCTTGCAAAGCGACGGTAGGAATTCACGTACGGTGCAAACACGAGCAATGCCTCGTTCATGTGCGCCTGTAACCCGCCCAGATAGCCCTCGAACAGTTCGGTGGCATCGCCGTTCTTGTCCGAGAAAATATTGTTGCCTTGCGTGTCGACAATACTCTGGTGCACATGCAGCGCACTGCCCGCGTCATCAGACATCGGTTTGGCCAGAAACGTCGCATGCATATTGTGGTTGATGGCCGCCTCTCGCACGGTCCGTTTGAACAGGAACACCTGGTCCGCGAGCTCGAGCGCATCCCCATGCAGGAAGTTCAACTCGAACTGCGCAGGGCCCATCTCCTGGGAAATCGTGTCGATGTTGATACGTTGCGCTTCGCAGTACTCGTAGACCTGGTTCACGAAACCATCGAAGTCGTTCATCGTATCGATGCTGTAGGGCTGATTGGCCCCCTCAGTCCAACCCAGGCGGCCTTGAGGCGGTTCGGCCTCGGCATTGGGGTCCGAATGTGGGCTCAGTAAATAGAACTCCACCTCAGGCGCGACGACCGGGATCCAGCCCTTCTCTTCGTAGAGCGACAATACGCTGCGAAGAACGCCGCGTGGACAGGTCGCGACAGGCGAATTATCGCTGTGGTAGCAATCGAGAAAAACTGCTGCAGCCGGCTCGGCCGTCCACGGCACCGGGCGCAGTGTCTCGGGGTCAGGCACGAGCAACATGTCCTTGTCCTCGACGTTGTTCGGATCGCTGACATAGTCGCCCGAGATAGTCTGCGCGAAGACGCCCTCGGGCATCTTCATATCGCCTTTGCCGAACTTGGCGGCAGGTACGACCTTGCCACGCGCGGCGCCCGCCATATCGGGCACGATCGCCTCGACGTCTTCAATCTTCCTGTCGACCAGCCATTTTTGAATCAGATCATCGTCACTCACGTTACACCTGTCTTCGTTTCGCGCGCGCTCTGCACGCCTCGCCAAACGCTTTGAATATTGCCCGCGAAAGTTCGTTTTCCATTGCCTTCCATTCGGGGTGCCATTGCACCGCGAGCGCGAAACCCGGCACATCGTCGACTCGAAATGCCTCGATGAGGCCATCATCCGCGACAGCCTCGACGCTCACGCCGTCCGCAAGTTGCGCGACCGCTTGCGCGTGCAGCGAATTGACCTCGAAAGTGTCCGTGCCCATGAGTTCCCGCAGAATGCTGCCCTCCGGAAAGCTGACCGGGTGCGATGGCCCGTATTGCACGTCCAGAGGATCGTCCTTGTTCTCGAGATGATTGTGATAGCCGGGCACCTCGTGCACTCTTTGATGCAGGGTCCCACCTAACGCGACGTTGAGTTCCTGGAATCCCCGGCATACAGAGAGCAACGGTACGCCCGTCTCCAGCGCACGTCTTGCGAGCGGCAGTGTAACGGCGTCACGGTGCGGATCATGTAGTGTGCCTTCCTCGCTGGGCTCCCCGTCATAATGATGCGGCTCGATATTGGAATAACTTCCGGTCAGGAAGATGCCGTCGAACTGCGCCAGCAGTTCGTCGATATCCACGTCCTCCGCCAGCACGGGTGTCATCAACGGCAATGCATCGGCGGCATCGACGATCGCCTTCAGGTATTTCTCACCGACCATGTGGAACGGATGCGGACCATAGATTCGCCGGTCGGACGGAACACCGATGAGGGGCTTCGGGTACATGAATCAGGCAGCCTCGGCCTTCTTCCCGAGGAGCTTGAGAACGCTCGCGAGGACTACGATACCTAACACGATAGAGATCCAGGGCGGCACACCGAAGCCACCGGGCACAGTGCCAATCATTAGCGCGACGATGCCAACAAGCAACGCATACGGCAGCTGGGTTCTGACATGCTCGATGTGATCGCAACCACTGGCAACCGACGACAACACCGTCGTGTCGGAGATCGGCGAGCAATGGTCGCCCCAAACTGCGCCGGCCAGGCAGCACGCGACCGCGGAATACAGGATGTGCATGCCACTCGGATCTGCGATGCCGCTGACGGTCATGACGGCCCAGGACAGAGGAATGATCAGTGGCATCAGGATCGCCATCGTTCCCCAGCTCGTGCCAGTCGTAAACGCGGTGATCGCCGCCAGGATGAAGACGATGGCCGGAATGAGCGCGACCGGCAACGAATCGGCGAGCAGCGTCACGAGGTAGGACGCTGTATTCAGCTCCCTTGTCAAATCAGACAGCGACCACGCCAGCACGAGAATAATCATGCCGAACAAGGTCGCGCGCAGACCACCATACCAGGCATCGACCGTTTCGTGGACCGAGAGGATTCTTTGGCCGATCGACAGTGTCGCCGCGACGAGCACACCGACAAACGAGGAGTACATCATCGCCTGGTAGGGACTCGTCGTCTCGAGGATCGTGACGAGGGAGTCACCCTCGCCCAGGACGTACAGGCTGACCATGAGTGCGATGACCAGCGTAATGATCGGTATGAACGCATTGAAAGCGCGCAGTGGAATCTTGTCCTTTGGCGCGAGTTCGTCGCCCTGAATCGCTGGCAACTCCTCGCCTGTTTCCGGTTTCACGCTACCATTGCGCGCGCGCTTTTCCGCCTTGTACATCGGCCCGAAGTCCAGCCCGCTCGCCGAGATCATGAGCACGAATATGATCGCGAGTATCGGGTAGAAGCTGTAAGGGATCGAGTGAATGAACACCGAGTAGGCCTGCACGTCAGAGAGCTCATCGATCGAAGCTAGCGCCTGGTCGACGAGACCGATCTGGTAACCGATCCATGTCGTGATCAGGGCGATGCAAGCGACCGGTGCCGCCGTCGAGTCGACAATATAAGCGAGCTTCTCGCGCGAGACTTTGAGGTGGTCGGTCAGGGAGCGTGCTGTATTACCGACGACCAGCGTGTTGCTGTAGTCGTCGAAGAAGATCATGAGTCCCATCAGCCAGACGGCCACCTGTCCGCCGACAGCCGTCTTCGCCCTGCTCACGATGCTCCTGACAATGCTCGCCATGCCACCATTACGCGTGATGATGCCGACCATGCCGCCGATCATCATCGTAAAAAGAATGATGGATGCGCGGTCGAAATCGGCGATGGCTCCCGTGACGAATACCTGGAAACTGTCGAGCAGGCCCTCGCCTGCGCCTTTAAGCGTGAACGACTGCAGCGCGGTCGCGCCGACCCACAGTCCAAGCAACAAAGCCGGGATTACATTTCGGAGCGTCAGTGCGATCGTGATAGCAAGCACTGCCGGAAGCACCGATACCCAGCCGGGAATGACACGGAGGTCCTTGCTGACAGATTCACCGGCGGCAGTCGCAGTCAGGGTGGCAATGCCCTTCTCCGACAGCACTATGTCGTCGAATGCTGCGTTGCCATCCGCATCGGCCGTTGCCGACCAGGTTTGCCCCCCTGCGGCCAGCCGCGCAACGCCGCCTGGCGACACACCTGTCACGACATATTCGAGCGACACACCCGTCAAGCCGACGGCGGGCATCTCGATATCAATGGCAAATGCGGACAATGGAAATAACGCCGCGACCCAGATCGCGACAATGACTTTTCGGATAGGGTTCCGGGAGACCAGCTTGCGATTATTGATGTGATTATTCCTGCAGCTTTGAGTCGATGCGAATCTTATCATGGTCGATCAGTAGCGAGGCTGCAGATGCCCGGCTGCCGCACACAGTGTGGCGCCCAGGCTGGCCCGCCTGCTCTCCGTCATTCGCTGCGTTGGCCCGCAGATGGACAACGCGCCGAGGATCTCGCCGGTGCTTCCACGGACCACTGCCCCAACGCCCGAGAATCCCTCCTCGAGCTCATCGACAGTCTCCGCAAAGCCACGCCGGCGGACATCGCCGAACTGAGCTTCGAGCTTGTCTTTTTCCGTGATCGTCTTCGCGGTCAGTGGCGTGAGGCGCTCGCCCAGACGCTCCATGCCATGCTCGTCGAACGCAATCAGCGCCTTCCCGGTCGATGTGGCATGCATGGGCCATCGCGTACCGACGTTCCCGCCGGCCGCAACGAAGTGTCCACCCGTCACCTCGTCGAGAATCAACATGGTGTCATCGATAGGTACTTCGAGCGTCGCCGTTTCCCCGGTCTCTTCCGCCAGCCTTTTGAGCATCGGCCGCGCCTTCAGGCGCAGGTTGTCGCTCGACAATGCCTGCACACCCAGAGCCATGAGCGCCGGCCCCAGGCGGTACGCGCCGTTAGCCGCGTTCCGGTCCAGCAGTGACTCGCTGTGCAAGGCCTGCAGGAGGCGATGGGCCGTGGTCTTGTTCAACCCGGCCAGGTCACTGACCTGCGCGAGCTGCAGTTCCGGCTGGTCGGTCGTAAACAGTTTGAGGAGACGGACCGCACGTAGTGCGGCCTGCGCCCCTTGAGGCGATTTCGGTTCTCGCATCTGGATTCCACAATATGAATTATTGTTTCACATTATAATAACATGCCAGCTATTGCGGAAGTACTTGAAATCACTGATCCTTGGTCGCGGAAAAACCCGAGAGAACAACAAAATGGCCAGGAAACAATCATTGCTCAGCGAGCTACGGGCCGTGCAGAAGAAGCACGGCGATTTCGAGTCGATGGACCTCCTGATCCCCGATCTCAGCGGAATCCTCAAGGGCAAACGGGTACGGCGTGGCGAATTTGAAAAGTGTGCCAAAGGCGGATTCGTTTTCTGTGCGGGATCTACGTTGCTCACCACGCTCGGCGAGGTTGTATCCGGCGTCCCGTATGGCGCCGATGATGGTGATCCAGACCTGCCGGCCAAGCTGATTCCGGGGTCGATCGTTCCGGTACCCTGGTCGAACCAGCCTATGGGACAGGCGTTCTTTCGCCTCGTAGGAGAGGATGGTGGCGACTTCTTCGGTGATCCACGAACGGTGCTCGAGAACGCGTTGAAACCGCTGGCGAAACGGGGACTGAAGCCAGTGGTCGCTACGGAGCTCGAGTTCTACCTGCTCGACGGCAAGTCGAAGGAGGTCCGGATCGGCGCACCGATGATTCCGGGCACCGACAGACCACAACCGGGAACGCAGGTCTACAACCCGGATGACCTGTTCGAAGTCGAGGCGTTTCTCGACGACGTCTACGCCTGGTGCGAGGCCCAGAAGGTCCCGGCTTCAGCTGCGATATCCGAATACTCTGCCGGCCAGTTCGAGATCAACCTGCACCACGTTGATGATGCCGTACTTGCCTGTGATCACGCCGTGATGCTCAAACGAATTATCAAGGCTGCCGCGAGAAAACACGGGTTTATCGCATGCTTCATGGCGAAGCCGTTTGAAGAGGACGCCGGTTGCGGCCTGCACATTCATATGAGCATCGTCGACAAAGACGGCAAGAACTACTTTTCGCAGGACAAGGAGAAGATGGCACTGCCGCCCTTCTCTGCCAGGCTTCGACATGCGATAGGCGGCCTGCTCAAGATAATGCCTGAGGCCACGCTAATTGGTGCGCCAAACGCGAACTCCTACCGACGCCTGCGCCCGGACATGTTTGCGCCGGTCGAGCCGAACTGGGGCGTCAATCACCGCGTGGTTTCCATCCGCGTGCCTGAATCCGATGAGAAGAACCTGCGGCTCGAACACCGCACGGCCGGCGCCGATGCAAACCCCTACCTGGTCATGGCGGCCCTGCTAGCCGGCGTGCATTACGGCATGAAGAACAAGATCGACCCGGGCCCGATGGTTGAACAGGGCGCCGAAATCGTGCCGAAGCTCAAGATTCCCAATCGGTGGGAAGCCGCGATCGACAAGTTCCAGCGCAGCAAGGTATTGCCTGAATATCTCGGCAAGGACTACTGCAAGTATTACGCGATGGTCAGGCGCTACGAGGCCGAGCAGTACCACAATCAGATCGCGCAACTCGACTTCGACTGGTATCTGCGGGCGGTTTAATCATCGATTGTCATCGGCGACTGATCCCCCCGCGGGGGGACGCTATTTGCGAAACTTAAAGTGAATTCTAGGAATGTTCCCGCGGAAACATCGAACGGCTGCTATTGCCGATAGCGGCCTTTCAGCGACTACCTCGCGACCGTCTGCTTCCGGCCAATAGCGGCCGGTCAGTTTCGCAAGAAATAGCCGCTACTCACCTGCTGCAGC
>CAZKZE010000025.1:20495-32556 GCA_964557165.1 uncultured Woeseiaceae bacterium | reverse complement strand
GAGTTTGTAGAACTGCTTGTCCATCTTTTCAGACGACGGTCTGGAATTGGCCGTTAGCAGAAGTTCGCCTGGTAGTCGCTGTGTGACGATAATGGTGAAAGCAGACGTTCAATTCTCACGTTACCGCGGGAACATTCCTAGAATTCACTTTAAGTTTCGCAAATAGCGTCCCCCCGCGGGGGGATCACCGGCTGCTACTGGCTCGAGGGAGACGTTCGATCCATGACCCTGTTTAGGGTCTGGCCAGAGTCGGTTTCTGCCCGGGATCGCGCATTTCTCCGGATATTCCAAACGGCAACACCAGCGATCATGCATGACACACCGAGTAGTATGTAGCCTGGCATGATCCCATGACTGGCACCAATGTATATCGCACCGAGAACGATCAACGCCCCAGCCGTCAGATAGAGTGCGGGCAATGCTTCGTAAGTCCTGGTAGGTATCCACATAGTTCGGCCATAATTGCGTTAGTAAACAGAATCCTAGAATACGTGTCGGCTGAATCCGCAGCGCTTACAGGACACTCACGATCTCGCGAAAAAATGAGACCTGATCCACATAATCGGATTGTTAAATTCGCGCCCCATTAGTTGGGCACCGAGGTGATTGGAAGATGACCAAATGTCGATGAACCTTCTCAAGTCGGCAGTGCTTGTGATTGGGCCAATGTGCGTACTGGTAGTCTTCGGTCTAATCGCATTCTTGGCTATCTGGATCGCAGTCATCGGCTTGTTCTTGCTTTCCAGGCTGACGAAGGGGGCTACATTCTTCGCCGAATGGTCGTGGTCACAATTCCTGCTCACGATCGGATTAGGCGTGGCTATACCTTATGTTCTACTGCTAATGAGTTCAGGCTTCTGAGAGGCACTGCTCGCGGTTTACACGCCAAAACAGTCGTTCGAGGTGTGTGAGGCCGATCACGGAATGCTCGACGCCACCTGCGTACCCTGAGGAGGTCGAAGTTGCGGCCTTGTCAGATGGGTTCAGTTAGACCTCAAAATTGGTTCACGCGACTATTTGCGAGAACAGCCGAGAAAGGGCGGCCCTCACCGTATCATGCGGTATCGATTCGCTGTGGGAAGGACGCGTGTCAGGCGGCGCAGGAAAAGCTGGGCGAGCGAAATCTATCTGCTGAAGCACCCCTGCTGCCGTTGGCTCAATGCGATCGGCCAGAGCGGTGCGAATGTCGCTACCAGCATTACGACGATCGACGAGGCGGACCGCGTCGGCGTTCGGAAGAGGGCCTGCAAGAGCAAACTGACTCCGAACACGCAGAGCGTCGGCTTGTGAGAGGTCGTCGAGAAGAGGATGTTCCCGACGAGGCCGAGACCTTTTCCGTTCACGAAGACAGTTACTACGAGCATATGTCGGATACCGCTCGCATTGCGATTCTTGACGGCAGTGAACCGGAAGGGGTCGATCCCTACAATTCGGGTAGTTTCGACAAGTCGAAATCGTGGGGCTCAAGCTCGGACGACTAACGACGGCCGGGGCTGGCTGGCCGCCAATATCTTTGCGTGAGAACCAATAATCAGGTCTTCAATTATGTACGGTGGAAGAACTCACTTTCACGTGGTTCCCTGGATTCGCATTTCGATCATTTTGATCGCTTCAGGATCCATCGCTGCGGCAGCCTTTTGCTTTAGCACGGAAGGATTAACCTGGATATGCGCGTTCTTCATTGGATTCTCGATGCTTGGCGTCGCCGGGATCGTGGAGTCATTCACGGGGTACATCATTCTTGGAGACAGTGAGATCAGATTTCGAGAATCTTTTCGAAGTACTGCAATTCCGAAAAGTGACATCGTAAAAGTGACCTGGGAAGCAGGTTGTGGCGTTTCATTGCTTCGTAGTGACGGCACATGGTCCAAGGTGCCCGACTTAGGCAACAATTCGCAGGGTTTGACGAACTCAATAAGGTCATGGCTTCGAGCCAGCCAGGATACTGAGGTAGAATGACTGAACCGGTCCTGGGTAATCCTGTGGAGGTATTCTTCGTTCGTTATTCTGGTGCGTCAGTCAGCGTGTACTCGTCGATGACCTTCCCGATGGCTTCTGCACATACGGCACAAAATGCTTCGGTGCGTGTGAACATCAGGCAGTTCTGCTCTGACCGATAGAACCCCTCGGCCTGGTAGTTGCCGCCCTCGAACGCACCGACGACGCCCTTCTGGCCCGATTCCTCGAACAGGGCCTCCGCAAACTCCTGGTTGTCGCGAAACAGCTTGTTCATCTCTTCTTCTGGAACATCGTCCGCCCGCATTTGCTGCCGAATTTCCTGGTAGGCGAGGGAGTGTTTTTCAAATGCCTCTTTGGGCCAGGGTGTCGGCAGTGGTGTATTGGGTGCGACGTGATGTTTCCACTTAAGGTTCTCGGGATCGAGTAACGCCGTTACATTCGGTTCATAGGGTTCCGTGATTACCTCAGGTGCCTCGTATTCAACCGCGCTCGTGTAGTACTCATCGGCGAGGCCGGCGAAATGATGACCGAATTCATGCACGAACAGGTACGGTGCCCACTCGCTGTTCGCAGCCGCCGTGCTGTAGAGCCCGTAGATACCGCCGCCACCGTATACCTCGGAGTTCGTTAGAATCTCAATGAAATCGTAGGGCGCGGATGACGCGATGCGGCGCATCGACTTGTTATCGAATGTCAGCACGTACCGTTCGGAGCGAAACGCGTCGTAGGTTGCGCCGATAGGTGAATCCCGGAACGTGCCGGTCGACGGACGTGACACGCCGGACTGCGCGGCCGGCGGAGCGATCGCCCAGATATTGAAATCGTCCTTGCGTTCTTTGAAGGGCGATGTTGCGAACAGGATCTCCGTGAGTTCTACAGCCTTGGCAATGAATCCGTCCTGTTCTTCGGCCGTGTAGCCGTCACCCATCAGGAGCAGGTCCACCTTGGTCGCCGGGTCGCCGCTCTTGTGAATCGCGACTACATGTTTCTCGAACATTGCGGACTCGCGATGCACGAGTACATCCGCCGGATCGAGTTCGATGCGCCACACCTCGACGAATTCATTGCCGGGCCCGCGTTTCTTCATAACGAGATGAAACACGGACTCCTGCGCCGGGAAGCGCACCGATTCGTGGAACGAACGATTGATGACACGCGACTCACCGATGGTCTCCCACTCGCCGTAGATGCTGCTGAAACTCCGCGACCACGCGACGGTGCCGCTTTCGGGATCGACAATTTCGAACAGATACTTGCCTCTCGACGTGACGTCGTAGGGCTGCGCCATGTTGCCGGTCCAGGACAGTGGTTCGATCACAACCTGGTCGAGCGAGAACATCTCCATATCGTGATTGCCGCTGTGGAAATAATCGACTCGCATTGTGCCGGGTGTCTCGGCATTCGCGGTCAACGCGGCGCAGAAGGTGCACAGCACCAACATCATGAACTTCCTCATCAACACGACCCTCGTTTTCATCCTGTATGGTGAGTCTATGTTATCGCGTTTCATGTTGATGCTGACACTCGTCCTTGCCGGCGAGGTCGTCTACATGCTGCCGTTCGGCCTGACCCGTTTCTTTCGGCCCAGCCTGCTCGAGGCGTTTGGCATTACGAATACGCAGCTGGGTGACGTGTTCGCCGTTTATGGCGTGCTGGCGATGATCGCGTACTTCCCGGGTGGCGCGCTTGCAGATCGCTTCTCGGCGCGCGCGTTGTTGACGATATCGTTGTTGGCAACCGGACTGGGCGGCATCTACCTCGCGACTTACCCCGGACTAGTCGGGCTGGTGCTCATATTTGGCTACTGGGGCATCACGACGATTCTCCTGTTCTGGAGTGCGTTGATCCGGGCGACACGGGAGTGGGGCGGCGACGACGCACAGGGCAGGGCATTCGGCATTCTCGAAGGGGGGCGCGGCGTCGTGGCCGTGCTGCTTGCCACAGCCGGCGTGGCGTTGTTCGCGATCTTCATGCCGGAAGACGTTGCGGCTGTCAGCGACGAAGGTCGACGAGCAGCACTTCGCCAGGTCATCTTGTTGTACTCGGGCGCGACCATGGCCGTTGGGGTCCTGACATGGTTCGTCATTCCGCGGGCGAAGCATGTCGGCGACTCGAGCCGGAGCATTTTCAAAGGCGCGGTGGCGGTCCTGAATCGACCGCTGGTCTGGGCGCAGGCAGCGATCATTATTTGTGCCTACTGCGGGTACAAGGGACTCGATAACTACTCGCTGTACGCGGTCCAGGTTATGGGCATGAATGAGGTCGACGGGGCGAAACTGGCGGCGATCGGTGTTTATGTGCGGCCGATTGCTGCTGTGGCTGCCGGCCTGCTGGCCGACCGCTGGTCAGGGGCCAGGACCCTTGGGCTCTTCTTCGCAGTATGCGCGATCAGCTACGTCGCGTTGGCGCTCGTGTCACCCGTTGGTGGCGGCCTGTTTATTATCTACGGCAATCTGTTTGTCAGCTTCTTCGCAGTTTATGCGTTGCGTGGCGTGTATTTCGCTCTCCTGCAGGAGAACTACGTACCACCGTTCCTGACCGGAGCAGTCGCCGGTACGGTGTCGTTCGTCGGCTACACGCCCGAGATATTCTTCGGACCAATCACCGGCCGTATCCTGGATGCCAATCCCGGTCCAGTCGGGTTTCAGCACTACTTTCTCTTCCTGGCGGCGGTCTCTGCTATTGGTATTTCGGTCGTAGTATTCCTCTTGTGGCTGCAACGCGCTGGTAGCAAAGGTCGCTGGCCGACCGAGTTGGCGCTCGCGAAAATAACTACCACGAAATAAAACGACTGCATGGCCGGTCTGTTTCCAGTATCTGGAAACCTGGAGTGGCCATGAACGAGCGCGCAGGCATCAAGGAACAACTTCGCCGCAACCTGGTTGCTTTGATCAGCCTCACCGTGGCCGTCACCAGCCTCGGTTACAACACCTGGCGAAACGAGGCGAGCGAAGGGAATCGCAACCAACGGCTGGTGTCCATCGAAGTGCTTCGCAACCTGGGTCAATTGCAGCAGGTCGTGTTTCATCGTCACTACGACATGGACGAAGACGATAAAGGCAACGCCCGCACTGGCTGGGCAATTGTGCTGACAATTCGGGACCTGGCAACGGTCCTGGATAAGCCGCTTCCCGCCGCGGCCGAAGAGCTCCGAATTGCATGGGACGAGGACTGGCAGAGACTCGGCAGTGATCAGGAAGGCGCGGATCGAGTCCTTGCGGAGATCGAGGCCATGCGCATGGATGTTCGCGCGTTGCTGCGCGATCTCGACTGACGCATAATTTCGCGCCTACTAGAACGAAGCCTGGGGAAAACGATGAAAAAGAGCCTTGTCCTACTTGCCACAGCCCTGTTGTTTGGCTGTCAGAAAGCTCCGGAGCCGGAAGCGCCTGCCGCAGAAGGGAATAGCCTTGCATCCGTGCTGGCCGCACAGCCCGAAGAAATGCAGGCCCGCTACCAGTTTCGCCACCCACAGGAAACACTCGAGTTCTTGGGCATAGAGCCGGGCATGACTGTTCTCGAAGGATTACCGGGCCGTGGCTGGTATACAAAGATTCTTCTGCCGTATCTGGGTTCGGAGGGGCATGTGATCGGTGCGAATTACGCGATGGACATGTGGCCCAACTTCGCGTTTGCCACCGAGGAATTCATGACCAGGCAGAGTACCTGGGTAATGGATTGGCCTGCCGGCGCCGAAGAATGGCGGGGCGATGCAGGTGCGACGCTCGCCGCATTCAACTTTGGTTCAATGCCTGATGAAATGAAAGGCACAGCGGACGCCGTATTCTTCGCGCGCGTGCTGCACAACCTGGCTCGTTTCGAGTCCAAGGGCGGGTTTCTGACAGCGACCCTGGCCGATGTCTACGCGGTCCTGAAGCCTGGTGGAACCTTCGGTGTCGTACAGCACCATGCTCGCGACGAAATGTCCGATGAGTTCGCTGACGGTAGTCACGGCTATCTCAAGAAGAGCTTTGTCATTGCGGCAGCAGAAGAAGCCGGATTCGAGTTCGTCGCCGAGAGCGACATCAATGCGAATCCTGCGGATCAGCCGACTGAAGAAGACATCGTCTGGCGCCTTCCGCCAACACTGGGGACCAGCGGCGAGGACCCGGAGCTCAGGGCAGAGCTCGAGGCGGTTGGCGAATCGAATCGCATGACACTCAAGTTCCGGAAACCGGAGTAAGGTCTAGTTCGTCAGATCCAGCCCGATAATAACGGGGTCGTGATCCGATGCGCGGTACGGCGAATTGACGTCGAACAGTGCGGGATCACGGCCGAACTCGAGGTTGTAGTCGAGTACCGGAGGTTCATCCGCGTTGATGTGCCAAACCGCGGTCGCGGCGACCTGCGGCGCGAGGCTGGACGATGCGATCGCGTGATCGAGTGCGCCGGACTGTCCATCGAAGATGTATGAGTAGGGATCGGCCATGCCGCCAAGCAGGCTCGTGAATCCAGCGCTTTCGAACGTGGCCAGCGGATCCTCCCGGGTATAGGCATTCAGATCGCCAATGACCAGGAAGTCGGTATCGCCGCTTCCAGTCGGGTCAGTGCCGATCCAGTCCACGAGTGCTGCCGCAGCATTCGTGCGCGTGATATTGCAATTGCCTTGCCCATCGCTGAGATTCGGATCACCGTCGGCATCGCAGGACGAGCCTTTCGACTTGAAGTGATTCACAACGACGGTCAGCGTGGCGCCCGTTGCGTCGACGGCAAAGGTCTGTGCGAGCGCGGGTCGGTTGCGTGCATCGTTGTAACGGGAATCCACGTTGCGGTCGAGTATCGCAAATGCGCCTGATGCAGACACCATTGTTACGCGATAAAGGAAGCCGGTCTTGATGGCGTCATCGTGTATCGTGCCCGTGTCGACGTAGGCGTAGTCAGCCGAGCCAAGCGCCGTGTTCAAGGCGTCGACAATGGTACTCATTGACGCGTCAGCGTTATTTTCCAGTTCAACCAGGCCAATGATGTCAGCGTCCAGCATTATCAGTGCGGTCACGATCTTGCCAAGCTGCCGGTTTAGTTCGGCACTGCTGTCCGCGCCTCGGCAGGACTGGTCAGCTTGCGGACCGCAGATGTTCGCGCCGGTGTCGATCGTCGAGAAGAAGTTGAGTGCGTTGAAGCCAACCACTCGGACGCCGCCGTTCACAGCCGGCGCGGCTGGACGCGGGTTGACGGATTCGAATACAGGATCGCTGGTCGGCATCAGGCGCCAGGTCTCATCACCACTCCCGCCGCTGCCTCGCGAGTAGCGGAGATTTCCGACAAGGCCAGTCAGCCGGTCGCCAGCACGGATCGAATAGTCAGCCGTACTGCCGGCCGCGAGGTAGTGAATATCATCAGGTGATTGAACGCGGAGTCCGTCGTCGAGTTCGACAGAGCGACGCGCGTTCAACTCGACGTGCGCCGCGTAATCCGCGGCGTCGGGCAAGTTGCCATTGGTGAACTGATACCGGCGCCCACCCTCAGACAATGTCACCGCGCCGAAACGTTCGAGATTCCACAGCCCGGTCACGGCCAACGGGTCGGTGAACTCGACGTACATGCCCTCGAACCGCTCGAGATCGGCAATTACATCCCCGTCGCTATTGGTTGTCGTCCCGCTAGCGGGCAGGTTGATCGGTGTCGGAATGACCGACCCTTTGCCCACGACGCGAACCGACGTCAGGTTGATCTGGGTTTCGCCGAAGTATTCGGCGACCTCACCTTGTACCTCCACGAGATCGCCGGCGTCGATATCGACGGCTGGGTCGTTGCCGTCAAAAACGAAAACGCCATCGGATGTATTGAGATCGAAATCGGGTGGCGCGTCCTGTAAATAGAACCCGCCAAGATTCCGGCGGTCGTCGCTGTCGCCCTCCTGAAAGTCGCCTGTCACGAGGCCGGTCACGGTCACGACCTGGCCTTTCATGGGGCTGGTATCGCCGCTGCCCTGGATCTCGCTGACCAGGGTTGTCCCACCCGGCGGCGGGCCAATCGGCGGTGGCTCCGTGGCGCTGCCGCCTCCGCCACAGGAGGTAACGAGTCCAATACCGGCAATCAACACGGACGTTTGCAAAATAGTCAGTCTCATGCCGGCATTCTATAGCATGTGGACTACGCCAGATTGAACAGCAGGAACTCGGCACCCACTTCGGATTTGGCAACTATGTCCGTTGCATTGCGGATCTTTGCACCGTCGCCGGCCGACAGTTTCTGGCCGTTGACTTCGAGGTCCCCGGAGACGACCTGCACAAAGATGCGGCGGTCGGCAACGTCATCAAGCCTAACCTCGCTGCCTGCCTCCAGGACGCTGGCATACAGGTCTACGTCCTGGTGGATCGTTATCGATCCATCGCGCCCGTCGCGCGATCCGATCAACCGCAAGCGATTGAGTTTGTCTTCCCGCGGAAACAACGTCTGCTCGTAGCCCGGCTGGAGATTATTTTCCTCGGGGAAGATCCAGATCTGCAGGAGATGCAGTTCTTCGTCTTCCGAGTGATTGAACTCGCTGTGCTGGACGCCGGTACCGGCGGTCATGCGTTGCACTTCGCCGGCGCGAATAACCGTGCCGTTACCCATGCTGTCCTTGTGCTCGATCGCGCCGTTGATGATGTAGGTAACGATCTCCATGTCCTTGTGCGGATGCGTGCCGAATCCCTGCGCGGGGGCAATCCGATCCTCGTTGATCACACGCAGCTTGCCGAAGTGCACGCGTTCCGGATCGCGATACTCGGCGAAAGAGAAAGTGTGCTTCGCCTTGAGCCAGCCGTGGTCGGCGCTGCCGCGAGTGTCAGATCGAATAATGTCGAACATGATGCATCCTCCTTACCTAAGCCGCTGCCGGCGCGAGATGAATGAGTTCAGCGATGCGGGCACGCGCATTATCCAGCGCTTCGTCGTTACCGCGATCCGCTCCCTGGGCGCCAATGAACTCGACGTCAGTGATGCCAACAAAGCTCAATGCCTGGCGAATATACGGTGTCGCAAAATCCACCGGGCTGCCAACGGGCACGCCGCCGGACGGAACGACCACGTACGCCTTCTTGTTTTCGAGCAATCCGCGCGGGCCGTCTTCAGTGTACTCAAACGTCAGTCGGGCGCGGGCGATCATGTCGATCCACGCCTTGAGTGTGGCCGGCACCGAGAAGTTGTAGATAGGCGCGCCGATTACCAGTACGTCTGCCGCCCGCAGTTCTGCAACCAGCGTGTCGGAGTAGGCGAGCGTCCGGCGATGCGGGCCGGTGCGGTCTTCTTCAGGCGTGAAATTCGCTGCGACCCAGGCCTCGTCAATGAAGGGCAGGCCTGCGGCCACGTCGCGCCGCACCGTCTCCGTATCGCTGTGGCGCGTTTCGAGCGCCGCGATCAGGTCGGTCGTCAGCTGGCGGCTGATGGAACCTTCAGATCGCGCGCCGGCGCTGACTTCGAGGATCTTCAGGGGCTGTTGTCTGGTCATGTCTCTATCTCCTTGGACGGTGTGTCGTCGCGTTGGTGATAGTCTCCCTGTTGACAATACTGAGATAAATACTAATCTGTGAACATTATTGTTCTGAAAATCGCAACAATATGGATAAGTTCGAGGATTTACAGGCATTTGTGGCCGTAGTGGAGGCGGGCAGCTTTACGGCTGCCGCGGAGCGCCTGAATTCTGCGAAGTCAGCGGTGAGCCGCCGGGTGTCGGCGCTCGAGGAGCGGCTCGGGGTCCAGCTGCTGCGTCGGACGACTCGGGTACTCAACCTCACGGAAACCGGCCAGAGCTTTTACGACCACAGCGCGCGCATTCTTGCGGACCTGGAGGAGGCTGAGGCGGCGGTGCAGCAGGAGCACGGTGAGCTACGCGGGACGCTGCGGGTTGCGTTGCCTTTGTCGTTTGGCGTGCGCCACATGTGCAAGCCGATCGCCGCATTTACGAAGCTGCATCCGAAATTGCATTTTGACCTCGACCTCAACGACCGGCGTGTCGATCTGCTGGAGGAAGGCATGGACCTCGCCTTGCGAATCGGCCATCTCAAAGACTCGTCACTGATTGCTCGGCGCCTGTTCGACGCGCGTACGGTGATCGCGGCCTCGCCGCACTACATCAAGATACACGGCGAACCCCGAACACCGGAGGAATTGGCAGACCACGAATGCCTGGTGTACTCGAATCTCGCGGATCCCGACAGGTGGGCGTGGAAGGATGCCAAAGGCAAGGAGCATGTCGTCAAGGTCAATACGGTGCTCCGCGCAAGCAGTGGCGACTTCCTGGCGAACGCGGCGGCCCACGGTCTTGGCATAGTCATTCAACCAACCTTCCTGGCGGCCGAAGCTATTCGTCGCGGCAATCTCGTGCCGTTGCTGACCGACTATGAGTGGCCGGTGTCACCGGCGTACGCCGTATACCCGCCAACCCGGCACCTGTCGTATCGTGTGCGTGCGTTTATCGATTTCCTGGCGGAGAAGTTCGCTGGTACGCCTCAATGGGACCGGGAATGCGAGACGCTCAGCGCGAGGCAAAGCTGACCGCCGTAATATAAAGGCAGGCCGAGAATGTAGGTCGGCCAATCGGTCTGCACGAGGCGGAGTGCCGCGACCGACAGGTCGGACAGGTAGAACAGGAGTGCACCGGCCAATATCAGTTTCGTTCCGCCGGCCCCACGTGTGCCGAAGGCATAGACAACCATCAGGCTGATTACGGCGATGTAGGACCTCACCGGTGTGTCCAGTTCGGCGGGTATGTGAGGTTGCAGCCAGTTGTAGGTCACGACCGCGATGATGGCGACAGGAACGGCCGATAGAAGCGTCCAGGTTCGGCTATAGCCATGTCGAATGAACGCGGCGACGTATGCGACATGCGCAAGAAGAAACGCGACGAGGCCCGCCAGAGACGCATTGCGCGAGTCTCCAATAAGAAACATGTCGCCACACCATGACAAGGCCAACCCCGCCAGCAGAAACTTGCCGAACGTGGATTGCCAGGCACCACTCATGATCGCGACGGCGATAAATGCCGACGAAGCGATGAGTTTTGCGGCAGCCGCAGGTACCCACAGATCCAAATACAGCAGTACGACAAGCGCAAGGCAGGCGATGGCCAAAGTGGCAGAAAGTGCTCGCACCGAATTCATAACGGCAATAGTCTACAATGCCCGCCAACGTCTTTCCGGACCGCATCTATCGACGCGCTATGAAAATCGCAATCATTGGAGGAACAGGGTTCGTCGGCGGCTATCTCGTCGATGCCTTTCTTGCCGCGGGTCACTCCGTCAGCACCCTCGTCAGACCCGGCAGCGAGAGCAAGCTGCTCAGTGATTCTGTCCGAGCTGTATCGGGCGATCTCGCGTCGCCGGAAGCTCTGCGTGAAACCCTCGAGGGATGCGATGCCGTTGTCTACAACGTTGGTCTGCTGCGAGAGTTTCCGCGGCGCGGCATCACCTTCGAGCAAACGCAGTACCAGGGCGTTGTCGATACGATCGCCGCTGCAAAAGAGGCCGGCGTACGCCGGATGCTCTTGATGAGCGCTATTGGCGTCAAGGATCCCGGGACGAAGTACCAGGCGACCAAGCGGCGCGCCGAGCTGTACGCGCTCGAGAGTGGTCTCGATGTCACAATATTGAGGCCATCGGTTATTTTCGGTGACCCACGCGGCACAATGGAGTTCGCGACGCAGTTGTATCGTGACATGGTACGCCCGCCGATACCGGCAGCAGGCTTTGCCGGCATTCGCATGTCGCCGGTGCACATTAAGGACGTCGCCGATGCGTTCGTTGCGGCATTGAATGACCCCAAAACGATCGGCAAAACAGTCGAACTGGCCGGGCCGGAAATTCTTTCCTGGAAAGAAATGATCCGGCGAATTGCCACCGCCGCCGGCAAGAAGAAAATCATTTTGCCGATGCCGCTATGGGTCATGCGGGTCGGCGCCACGCTGTTTGACTGGCTGCCGTTCTACCCGGTTACACGCGACCAATTGACGATGCTCGAGGAGGGCAATACGGCCTCTGTCGATCCGCTCGAATCCATGATCGGCCGCTCCGCCACCAGGTTTTCAGCCGAAGCACTCGGCTATCTCACCCGCTGAAACCTCCTGATACAAATCTACACAGTTCTGACATCCATCTGACCTGGTTCCCGCATAAACTGCGCG
>CAZKZE010000025.1:17489-20395 GCA_964557165.1 uncultured Woeseiaceae bacterium | reverse complement strand
CTGACTCCCCCAAAGCCGGCACATGGAGGTGCCGCAACCTATTACCCAAAGACATGTTTCGAAAACTCCTGCAAATCACACTCGCTATACCGCTGCTCGCCACGGGAGGTGTCGCTATGGCACTGGAAGAGCCTGAGTACGAAGTACTTTACGAAACAGATGAGATCGAGTTTCGGCGCTACGAGCCCTACCTGGTCGCCGAAGTAAGCGTTTCGGGAAAATCTGCGGACAACCAGGCGTTTCGCATACTTGCCGGCTATATATTCGGCGAAAACGACGACGACGTGAAGATGCAAATGACGGCGCCTGTCGAGTCGCGAGAGAACAGGAGCGGAAGCCGGGTCTACCAGGATTTCGCATTCGTCATGGAAAGGGCCTATACGCTGGACAATCTGCCTGTGCCGAATGACGAGCGTATTCGGATTCGCGAAAAGCCTGCGCGAATCGTCGCGGTTCGCCAGTTTTCAGGGCGCTGGAGCGAGAAGAACATCGACAAACATGAGCAGCGCTTGCTGGGTGACCTGGGCGATCTGGGTATTGAGACCGCCGCTCCGCCCGAACTCGCGAGGTACAACAGTCCATTCACTCCGTGGTTCCTGCGTCGCAACGAGATCATAGTTCCAGTGGACCAGGCCGCCGTAAACCAGGTCGCCGATATTGCGACAGGTACTCCCACCCGACTATAGTCTTAGCCTGTTTCGCTAATGAGTCGTCGCCGTGACCGCACGCATATTCCTCACAGTTATATTAATCGCGATTATCGCGGTACCCGCTAATGCCAAGACCCGTGTGGCCGAATTCAAGGGATCCGACAACACGACCACGGCAATCTTCCGGGTCGAGTCACCGTGGGTACTCGACTGGCGCCTCGATGGTGACTACGAACAGCTGATGGGTCTCGAGATCACCCTGGTCGAAGCCAAGACCGGTCGGCACGTGGGTCGCGTGCTGTATACGAAGCGCCGCGGCAATGGTGTCAAACTGTTTCATACCGCCGGTCTTTACCAGTTGCGTATTAGTTCGACGTTGGCACGGTGGAGCGTAAAGATCGACCAGCTAACCCGCGAGGAAGCGGAGCTCTACACGCCGAAGGGTTCAAACTGACGCAATCCAATTCGTATTGGTGGGACGGGCGTCAATCTGAACCTACGTCTTCGCTCCCGGACCGTTGCGACACCCTTATTGTCGGCGGCGGCCAGACCGGCATCGTCACCGCTATCGAACTGGCACGCGCGGGTCAGTCCGTAACCGTTGTTGAATCGAATCATGTCGGCGGCGGAGCGACTGGTCGCAGCATGGGCGTGCTGTCCACCCCGGCTGCCGGAGTCGGTTTCGGTGACCCGGACGAAGTCGTGCATGGTCGGCCTCGCAAGGCCTGGCACCGGGATCGCCTCGCGGCGCAGCGCTACCTGTTGCGGCTCATTGAAGAGTCGGGCGCCGATTGTGATCTGCAGCAAGGGATCGTATTGCTGGCGCCGACCAAATCGAATTACCGGATGCTGGCGGACTCGGTCGACGCACGCAACGCGCTCTACAAAACCAGCGACTACGCGATTTCGAAGGAGGATCTCGCAACAGAAGCGGGCGGTAACGTGAGCGACATGTTTGCCGGTGGGCTTGTCCTGAGCAGCGCCCATCACGTGCAGCCCGCGAAAATGATTGCCGGTCTTGCGGCCCTGGCAAACAGGCTTGGCGCGACGATTTGTGAGCGGACCGAGGTGGTCGGCCTGCAGGCGTGCAAGGACGGGACACGAGTTCAAACCAACGGGGGCGACGTTCTTGCACAGAATGTTCTGCTGACGACTGGTGGCTATACGAAAGACTTTGCCGGGTACCTGTGGAAACGCACGCTGGGGCTTCCATCAATTGTCGCGGCATCAGAGGAGTTGCCGCCCCAGGGTGTCGAAGAGATGTTTCCAACCGGACGTGCCCTGCTGGTCAATCAGGTCAGGAGCCATAGCTGCAGGCCGTCGCCGGACGGACGACGCCTGATTATGGCCGGTCCGGTCGCCCAGACGCCCCGATCTGTGGACGCCAACGTGCAGGCCCTGAAGGACTATTTCAAACGCCTGTTTCCCGAGGTTGCGTCGATGGAGTTCACGCACTGCTGGACCGGGATGATCGCAGCGACCCGGGACGCCCAGGGCCACTCGGGGGCACACAACGGCACCTGGTATTCAGTCGGCGCAAGTGGGCTCGTCAGTTGTGCGGACGCCGGGCGCCGGATGGCGCAGAATATTCTGCATGCGGACGCCGCCGCCGCTGCTGCTGACAAGAAATTCTCTCGCTGGCCGTTACGCAACAGTGAACACCTGTTGTGGCGCGGCATCGCACTGTCCTCGGGACTGCTGGATCTCATTGGGAAGAGTCGCCTGCGCTAGCCGCGTATGCGATCATCAGGCCGTGGAGCAGAGAGTACCGACCAGAACGAGTTCGATCATCATCATGGCGGCTATTGTCGTTGTGATTTACGGCATGCAGATGATGTCCGTGCTGCTCGTGCCATTCCTGCTCGCCGCGTTTCTCGCGCTGATCACTGTTCGACCGATGCTCTGGATGCAGGAGCACCGTGTTCCTTCGGTGCTCGCGGCGCTGCTTATCGTAACAACGCTCATGTTGTTGCTGGCGCTCGTCGGCATGATTCTCGGTACGTCGATCGGGGACTTCACCGCGGCGCTGCCGACATACCAGGCGCGCCTCGATGTCATTATCGATGGCGTGTTCGATTTCATGGTCACCAATCTCAATGTCGATGAGTCGATCGAGAGTATCGGTGACATGATCGATCCGGGCTGGGCGATGGGGCTGGCCGCTGGGATTCTCAACAGCTTGCGCGACGTGCTGACGAATACCTTCCTGATCATCTTTACGATGATCTTCATTCTGCTGGAAGCATCGACGGCCAA
>CAZKZE010000025.1:0-17389 GCA_964557165.1 uncultured Woeseiaceae bacterium | reverse complement strand
CCTTCCTGATCATCTTTACGATGATCTTCATTCTGCTGGAAGCATCGACGGCCAAGACAAAGTTCGCAGCGGCTTTTGGCGCAAGTGAGACATCACTGGAGCGGCCACGAGTTTTCCTCCAGAACCTCGGCCGCTACCTCGGTATCAAAACCCTGATCAGCATCGCAACCGGTATTTGCGCGGGCACGCTGACCTGGGCGCTGCACCTCGATTTTCCACTGCTCTGGGCGATGCTCGCGTTCCTGCTCAATTACGTACCGACTATCGGTTCGATTATCGCCGCTGTGCCGGCTGTTCTCCTGGCGCTCGTACAAATCGGGCCAGGAGCTGCGGGCGCAACCGCCGTGGGATTCATCGGTATCAACATCGTTTTCGGTAACTTCCTGGAGCCGCGCCTGATGGGTTATGGCGTTGGCATTTCGCCGCTGGTCGTATTCGTCGGCCTCGTTGCGTGGGGCTTCATCTTCGGTCCAGTCGGAATGTTGCTGTCAGTGCCACTAACGATGACGCTCAAGATGGCGCTCGAGAGCGACGAGCGCACTCGGTGGGTGGCAATTCTGTTGGGCTCCGAGCGCGACGCGGAGTACGCGCTGCGCAGTGCGGAGAAAGAGGCGGTGGCCGACTAGGCGACGCTTACGTCGTCGTAGTCCTCATCGACAGGTTCTGTTTCTTCGATTTGCTCCAGCAGGTTGATCGCTACAGCAACGAAGTCCGTGTCGGTGATGATGCCGACAAGCGCGCCGTCATCGAGCACCGGCAGGCAGCCGATCTTGTGCTTCTCGAGGAACAGCGCCGCATGCCGCAAGCTGGCATTGACGTCGACGGTTGCAATATCGGTCACCATCGCATCCGTAATGCCAATATCGTTGGCATGAATGCGCGTGCCGTCGTCGCGCAGGAAGCTGTCCGTTGCTGCGAGTACGTTCGTTAGCGAAATCAGGCCAATCAACTGGTCCCCATCGAGTACTGGAATATGATGGATACGGTTGTCGTGCATCAGCGTCCGAGCCTCGGCCAGAGTCGCGGACGGAGGTACCGTAATCAAGTTCGTACTCATGATTGCTTCGATACTAAACATGGTTCCGTCCTTTCTCATTTCTCTCTTTAATCGACCTGCATTCAGTCTATCCAAGAGGGGATCGGGCACCATTGCGACAAACACCTACGCCGGTGCCGTAACCCACTGAATCAACGTGGGGTATGCCTGTGACGCGGAAACTACGGATGTGAAATCCTGAATATTCGCCTATCGTCATGGTCGGAGTAGTCATGAAAAAACCTTATCTACTGTTCATATTGTTGTTCGCCTTGCCGGCTTCTGCGGCCGGCGAAGAGCGCGATGCTACCCAGATCGTCCGCGACGCGATCGATCACTGGCGTGGCCTGTCGTCCTATACGGTCATGACGATGGTCATCCACCGGCCGGACTGGGAGCGCAGCATGACCATGGAGGCGTGGACCAAGGGCGACGAGAAGTCACTGGTACGCGTCATGGAGCCGAAGAAGGACCGGGGAAACGGCACGCTGACCGACGAGAACAGCATGTGGACGTTTTCGCCCAAGATCAATCGCGTCATCAAGGTGCCATCGTCGATGATGGGGCAGAGCTGGATGGGTTCTGACTTTTCGAACAAGGACATCGCGCGAGCCGACGACATTATCGATCAATACGACCACACCGTATTGTCTACCCGCGTCGAAGATGACATCACGATCTACGAAATCGAATCGATTCCGCATGAGGACGCTGCGGTCGTCTGGGGTCGAGAGGTGCTGTCTATCCGGGATGACCATGTCGTGCTGGAACATGCGTTCTACGACCAGGACGGCGAACTCGTCAAGACGCTCAGGTCGCTGGAGATTGGTGAAATGGGCGGCCGTACGATCGCGCAGCGTCAGCGCATGATCAAGACAGATGAACCGGACGAGTGGACCGAGATCGCTGTCAATGAAATCGAGTATGAACTGGATTTGAAGGACAGCGTGTTTACGCTGTCGAACCTGCGGAACCCGCGAGACTAGAGTGTCCCGCCGGGCAAGAGACTAGATGAACATCGTCCTGCGACTTGCATGGCGCAACCTGTGGCGGCACGCCCGCCGGACCTGGCTCACGATCGGGGCGATGGTCTTCTCGAATACCCTGCTCGTATTCATGATCTCGTTCCAGTTCAGCATGTACGGGCTGATGATCGACAATACCTTGCAGGTATTCAGTGGCCACATGCAGGTGCAGGCGCCCGGCTACAAGGACGACCAGAAGATGCGCCAGGTCGTGCCGGATGTTCAATCCCTGGCCAATCAGCTTCGCGGCGAACTCGGTATCGAAACGGTCGCTGCGCGCGGCTGGTCCTTTGGGCTGGCATCGAGCGAAGAGCGTAGCTATGGCATCGGCATCTATGGCGTGGAACCCGCGTTTGAGGTCAACGTCTCCAACATCCCGGGTCTGATCAAGGACGGCCAGTATTTCGAGAGTACCGATGCCCTGGAGATCGTCATCGGTACGATGCTCGCGCGGAACCTGCGCGTCGGCGTCGGTGATGAGCTGACATTACTCGGCAGCGGCCTCGATGGTTCGTTTGCGGCCGCGGTCGTGACCATCGTCGGTATCTTCGATAGCGGTGTGAAGGAGATTGACCGCAATATCGCCGAGATGCCGCTGGGGGCATTCCAGGAAGTGTTCTACATGAACGGTGCCGGGCACCAGGTCGTGATCCTGGCGCCGACCCTGGACGATGCGCCGGCGGTCCATCAGCAAGTGGCTGCCGCGCTGCCCGAGGGACTCGTGGTACACGACTGGGACGCGCTGCAGCCCGGCCTCAAGCAGGCTATCCAGGCCGATATCAGCAGTGCGTTCTTCATGTACGGGATTCTCGTTATCCTGGTCGCATTCAGCGTGCTCAACACCCAGCTCATGTCGGTTCTGGAGCGGACGCACGAGTTCGGCGTGGTCATGGCACTGGGCATGAAACCGGGCCGGCTGGGCCGGCTCGTCATGCTCGAGACGACAATGATGGGGCTGATTGGGTTCATCCTTGGCGCCGCGGCTGGCGCGCTCCTTACCTACTGGTTCTCGGTTAACGGTCTTTCCTATCCGGGCATGGAAGAGATGGCCGCAAACTTCAATCTGCCGGGACGCGTATACCCGCAGGTTTCCTGGCTGAGGACCGCGTTCGGGCCGGCAGTGGTCTTCCTGTTTACGCTGCTTGCCGCCGTCTACCCGGCCTGGCGCCTGCGCCGGCTGCATCCGGTCGAAGCCATGAGGACGCTCTGATGCGAATGTTGCCCGTTCTCAGTCGGCTTGCCTGGCGCTACCTGTGGCGCAATCACCGTCGAACACTGGTCATGCTCAGCGCCATCTCGATTGGAGCCTGGGCCATGATCTTCATGACGGCCCTGACACGCGGCATGGTCGACCAGATGGTCAGCGACGGGATCAGCGTGCTTCCCGGGCATGTGCAGCTGCACAACCCGGACTACCTGGACGACCCGAGTATTACCAACCGCGTCAATCTGACTGACGCGGAGCTCGAGAGTCGTTTCGCCGATGCAGGCTTTGCAGCGTGGGCGAGCCGCGTCAGGGTGCCCGCGGTTATAACGAGTGAAAGAGAGTCTCGCGGCGTCACATTGCTCGGCATCGACCCGGTTGCCGAACGTGACTTTTCGTTCGTCGACTACGCCGAGGTCGAGGGACGGTTTCTTGAAAGTGCCGCAGATAATGGAGTCGTAATCGGTGCGAAGCTCGCCGACACGCTGGAGACCGAGGTCGGCAAGCGCATCGTGCTGATGAGCCAGGACCCGGACAACGAAATCGCCGATCGTGGTTTCAGGGTAGTTGGGCTGTTCCACGCGGACATGGAGACCTACGAGGAGACCTACGCGTTTATCGGCAAGGAAGCCGCGCAAAAGATGCTGCGGATTGGCAATACGACAACCGAGGTCGTCTTCTTCGGCGACGACTACCGCAACGTCGAGCCGACCTACGAAAAAGTGATAGCCGAAGTCGATGACTCGGTGCGGGTCAGTCGCTGGACCGAAGTCGATACCTACCTGGGGACAATGCTCGGAGTAATGGACGGTTTCGTGCTGATCTGGTTCGTCGTCATCTTCCTTGCGCTGTCCTTCGGGCTGGTCAATACGCTCGTCATGGCCGTGTTTGAACGGGTACGTGAGATCGGATTGATGCTGGCACTCGGCATGAAGCCGGCGAGCATCCTGGGTCAGATCATCCTCGAGTCGATGATGCTGTTGTCGGTGGGGCTCCTGATTGGCGATACACTGGCATGGCTTACCGTGAAGCCGCTTGAGAGCGGTATCGATATCTCGGTAGTTGCCGAGGGCATGGAAATGTTTGGTGCTTCGAGCATGTTGTATCCGAAGCTGTATATGGGCGACGTCGTCCTGTCGAACGTCGTGGTACTGGTATTGGGCTTCCTCGCGAGCCTGTCGCCGGCCTGGCGCGCTTCGCGCTACGAGCCGGTCGAAGCAATTACAAAGGTGTGATGATGACAGCCGTGCGTTGTGTGGATATCTGCAAGACCTATCGCCAGGGCGATCAGGACATCAAGGCACTCGACCATTTGAGTATTGATATCGAGAAAGGCGAATTCGTCTGCCTGATGTCGCCATCCGGTGGCGGCAAGACGACGCTACTGAATGCCATCGGCGGCCTCGACATTCCGGACAGCGGCGAAGTCTGGGTTGCCGGGCAACGCATCGACGAGATGAGCAAGGGCCAGCTGGCCGACCTGCGCCTGGCCAACGTCGGTTTCGTATTCCAGGCCTACAACCTGATACCGGTCCTGACGGCACGGGAAAACGTCGAGTTCGTCATGCAGGTGCAGGGCGTGCCAGCGAACGAACGCAGTGAGAAGTCGCTGGCGATCCTCGAAGAGGTTGGACTCAAGGGCCTTGAAGATCGGCGGCCGGCGGAAATGTCGGGCGGACAACAGCAGCGTGTCGCCGTGGCGCGTGCGATCGTGTCGCGGCCGGAGCTGGTCCTGGCCGATGAGCCAACAGCTAACCTCGATTCGAAGACGTCTGGCGAACTCATGGAGTTGTTTACCGAGCTCAACGAGCATCACGACACGACATTCGTGATCGCGACCCACGACCAGCGTGTGCAGCGATATGCCAAACGACTCGTGCGCATGCGCGACGGCCGCATCGTGGACGACGTCGAGCAACATGCGGCGTAGCAGCCTGTTCCTGCTGTTATTACCGGCGCTGGCGTGCGCTGACCTGACCACAGAGTTCGATGGGCACACGAAGTTTCGGGCTGTCGGCCAGACGTATCCGGAGAACAGTGTGTTCAGGGACATCGCAGGGGCCGAGTCCCTGGACCTCGCGGGAAACCTGCGGCTGAACCTGAAATTCAAGTCCGGCGGCTGGACCTTCGATTCTTCCTACCAGTTCCTCGCGCTGTACGGCGACAGCCTGCAGCTGACGGGGCCGCCCGACGACGACCGCCGCTTGTTCAATCTCACGGACGTCATCTCGGAAAGCAGCGACAGTGCCATTGTGCAGCGACTTGATCGACTCTGGCTGGGCTTCGCGAGCGAAAAAGCGGTGGTTCGCGTCGGCCGCCAGGCATTGTCCTGGGGAAACGGACTCGCCTACGCACCAATGGATCTCGTCAACCCGTTCGACCCGGAGTCGATCGATACCGAGTACAAAGCCGGCGACGACATGCTGTACATGCAATACCTGCAGGACAACGGCAACGATGTACAGCTGGCCTACGTAGCCCGGCGTAACCTGCAAACCGGTGACGTCGACGCCGACGAAGCGACGGCGGCGGTCAAGTATCACGGCTTTGCCGGGGCAAGCGAGTACGACCTGCTCGTCGCCAGCCGCTACGGTGACTCGGTCTATGGGCTCGGAGCAGGGCGGGGCATCGGTGGTGCCGTCTGGAGTGCCGACCTGGTCGTGACAGATACGGATCTCGATACCTACGCGCAGTTCGTGATCAACCTCATGTACTCGTGGACCTGGGGTGGTAAGAACATGAGTGGTGCTATCGAGTACTACTTCAACGGCTTCGGCCAGGAAGACGGAAACTACGACCCGGCAAGCCTGGCTGCGAATCCCGATCTGCTCGTACGATTGTCACGCGGTGAGCTGTTCACCGTTGGTCGGCATTATCTCTTTGGCAACGTCATGATCGAGATGACACCGCTGTGGAGCGTGACGCCGACAGTATTCGTCAATGTCGCGGATCCAAGCGCGCTACTCCAGGTAGTCACCTCGTACAGTTTGTCCGACAACCTGACGTTTCTCGGCAGCATCAACGTGCCGGTGGGGCCCGATGGCAGCGAATTCGGTGGAATTGAATCAGGTACGCCGGATCGCTACCTGTCGAGTGGCGCTGGCCTGTTCGCCCAGATCGCCTGGTATTTCTAGCGAGGCAGGCTCGCCAGCAGGCGCCGAAAGCCAGCCTCGATCTCAAGCTCGAATACCGGGTCTTTAATTCGTCCCAGCTCCTCGATATTCACCTTATGCGGTTCAGCCTCGAGCATTCGGTCGACGCGTTTGAACAGGTCTTCTTCTTCCCACCGCATGTGGTTACGCAGGCGCAGGATATAGGCGCTCGTGTCTTCGATCATCTTGTCGCGCCGGACCGCGGCACCCGCGTTGATCGCTTCGACCTCGTCCCTTAGCAACGTACCCAGGTGGGCGATGTCGTTATGGTCGTCTGGTACGTGATCCAGGTCTTCGGCCAGGTCGGGGCGCTTGCTGCGCAATTTCCCGTAGACGATATCTTCCTTGGGATGATGGACCGCATCCGGGTACACGGTCATGTAGCGCATGATTTCGTCGAATAGCTCGAAGTCCGGGTCTTTACCGGCCTCCATCTGCTCGACAAGACCGTCCAGCAAGTCCAGTACTATGGCCATGTTGCGGTGATCTTCCCGCAACTCCGTCATCAGTTCGCGCGCGTCCGTATCCATGGTCCCCAGTTTGGTCGTCGCGGCGTGACAACGCCATTGGGAAAACCACTTACGCGGTATACTTGAAGGTCGATTTTCGGAGGTAATGTAATGCGCAAGGCAACTGTATTCCTGCTGCTAATCTTCGTGGCGCTGGCAGGTTGTTCCGTTAATCCAGTGACTGGTAAGCGGGAGATGGTCTTCATGAGCACGGCCCAGGAGATCGAGCTCGGTGAAAAGAACTATGCGCCCATGCAGCAATCGCAGGGCGGCGAGTACGATATCGATCCGGAACTGACCGCTTATGTGCAGCAGGTCGGCGAAAAGGTTGCAGCCCAGAGCGATGTCGATCTGCCGTATGAATTTGTCGTCCTGAATAATTCCGTTCCCAACGCCTGGGCGTTGCCCGGTGGCAAAATCGCGATCAATCGCGGCCTGCTCACCGAGCTGGAATCCGAGGCTGAGCTTGCTGCCGTGCTCGGGCACGAAGCCGTTCACGCGGCGGCGCGTCATTCTGCCAAGCAGCAGTCGATGGCAACCCTTATGCAGGTTGGCGTCATGGGCACGATGGTGGTCGCGAGTGACAGTGACTACGGCAACATGATCGCGGGTGGCGCCAGCGTGCTCGCGCAGGTGAGCCTTGCAAAGTATGGGCGCAGCGCCGAACTCGAGTCCGACGAATACGGCATGAAATACATGTCCGCGGCAGGCTATGACCCGCAAGGCGCTGTCGATCTGCAGGAGACGTTCGTGCGCCTCAGCGAAGGTCGCGATCCCGATTGGCTTAGCGGGCTGTTCGCCAGCCACCCGCCGTCGCGGGAGCGGGTCCAGGCGAATATCGAAACGGCGAAATCGCTGCCGCAAGGCGGCATGCGCGGAGAACGCGAGTACCAGGCGGCGATGAAGAAGACGCGCGACCTGAAGCCCGCCTACGATGCCTACGACGAGGGCCGCAAGGCGCTGGCTGACGAGAATATCGACGAGGCCCTGGCGAAGGCGAGCCAGGCACTCGATCTATTCCCCGGTGAAGCGAATTTTCATGCCCTGCGCGGCGACATTCGATACCTCCAGGAGAACTATGACTGGGCCGCAACAAACTACGATCGCGCAATCGAGCGGCGTCACGATTTCTTCTATTACTACCTGCAGCGGGGGCTCGCGCGCAAAAAGCTGGGGCAGTCGGGCGGAGCTGTCAGCGACCTCGAGGACAGTCTCGACTTGCTGCCGACGGCACCGGCATATTATGCGCTGGGTGATATCGCTTACGACAATGGCGATAACGCCACGGCAATCGAGAATTTCAAGATCGTCGCCAAGTCGGGCGGCGAGATCGGGCAGGCGGCGATGGCCAGGCTAGTGGAACTTGAATTGCCGACCAATCCCGGTGCGTACATTCCAAGCGGTTGTTCGGCAGATGGGTACGGCAACCTGGTTGTCTCGATCAGGAACGACACGACGGTCGCAATTTCCGGCGTCGCCGTCGTCGTCGCGTATACGGATGCATCCGGCCGCCAGCAACAGCCGCGCTTCAATATCAATGGTCGGGTCGCACCTGGGCAGGTCGCGAGCGTTAATACCGGTCTGGGGCCTTATTCGGAAGGCAGCAATTGCCCGGCGCAGGTCGTTGCGGCCGAGGTGGCGGAGTAACCAGGAGGCATCAGCCATGAACAAGATCGCCGTCGTTGTTGTTGTGAGCCTGCTGGCCGGATTTGCGGTTGGTGCCTGGACTGCGGGGGACCAGGCTGGACGCATGGAGAGCAATCCGTCAAGCGCGGTTCTCGGCGAAAATGCCAGTCCGGAAGACCGGCTGGAACGTCTCGAGCGAATAGTCGCCGAAGAACGAGACGCGCGAATCGCGCTCGAGGACAGCATCGCGATACTGTTCGAAGGCATCGAACGCCTGGAAGGTGGGGACGAGAGTGCCGTCGCCGAACTAAAGGCGCGTGCGGAAGCGGAGAGGGCCGCGCGCACAGAGTCGAGTTCTACCAGTAACGACGTCGACTGGATGCGCCGCTACCAGGAACGGCGTGTCAGTCGCATGGTCGAAGGCGGCTTTTCGGAGGACGAGGCTCGCCGAATTCTGCAGCAGGAGTCTGAGGCTGCCTACAAGGCCCTGCAATTCGTCTGGGAGGCACAGCGCAATGGCGAGGAAATCGGTTTGTACTCCAGCGACTATGATCCCCAGGTGATCATGCGCTCGGAGATGGGTGACGATGCCTATGCACGCTACCTGGAGGTGCAGGGCCAGCCGACCGCGGTCAGGATTACGCAGGTCCTCGGGGGATCCCCGGGAAGCGACATCGGGCTCGAGCCAGGCGATCAACTCGTCCGCTATGCCGGCGAGCGCGTGTTCAGCGTCAATGACTTGCGCAAGAGCTCGATGGAGGGCGACCCGGGCGAGGATGTCGTCATCGAGATCGAGCGCAACGGCACGCTATTACAACTGACGCTGCCGCGTGGGCCCATCGGGATCACAGGCTCCGGTGCCAATGTCCGCGGTATGAACTGGTGGGGCGGCTGACGCCAGGCCCTCGTGGCGGTGGATAATCGACGCCGCCGGATGCAGAATGGACCAACTAACAAAAAGAGGTTTGCAAAGCTCTTGATTCGTCTTCGCTATACCGTACCGAATGCATTCACCGCGCTGAGCCTGCTGCTTGGTGTGGGATCGATCATTACCACCCAGCTCGGCGAGCTCGAACTTGCCGCCTGGATCATCGTGTGGTGCGGTCTTCTGGACGTTCTGGATGGTGTCTCGGCGCGACTCCTGAAGGCAACGTCCGATTTCGGCGCCGAGTTCGACTCGATGGCGGACCTCGTGTCCTTTGGTGTTGCTCCCGCCGTTCTGATGCTGAATGCCGGTTTGCAGGTCGGTGGCATTGAGTACGAGTCCGGGCAGTTCTGGGTGCTGCTGGCTGCCGTTGGCGTGTTCACATTGGCGGGCGCCATGCGCCTGGCCAGGTTCAATCTCTACAGTGAGACGCCCAGCACCGGGTGGTTCACGGGTATTCCGATCACGGCGGCGGGCGGCGGTTTGATATCGGCTGTCGTGCTCGTGCTGATTCACCAGCCCGATATCGCCGCATCGCTGCCGTTGCACCTGTACATGCCGATACTCATGTTCGTGTTGGCGCTGCTCATGATTTCGCGGCTGCGATTTCCAAAAGCCGTCGTGCGCGACAGTATCTTCATGAATATTTTTCAGGGTGTCATTATTGCCGGCATCTACTACTGCGGCATTACGCGTTCCTATCCCGAGTACCTGCTCGGCGCCGGCATTGTCATTCTGATTTCGGGAATAATCGCTGGCCGTATCACGCGCGACATCTGAATTGATGACAGGGAAGCTCGACGGCAAGGTAGCCCTGTATCTTGCCTCCGACGACGCGCTATCTGTCAGACCCTGAGGAGAAGTAATGCCAAAGCGATATTCGATTTCGTCAATCGTGCTTTGCCTGCTGTTAGCGGCCGGTAGCCACGCTACCGAGCCGAGCCCACTCGACCTCGACCAGTACGATTCGTTCGCGGGTTTTGTGGACATCTGGTGGGACGAGGCGACCGGACGGATGCTGATGCGTGTTGAGGAACTGGACACACCGTTTCTGTACCAGTCTTCGTTGCCACGAGGCATTGGGTCGAATGACATTGGACTCGATCGGGGCCAGCTTGGCGATACCAAGGTCGTCCGATTCCTGCGGAGCGGGCCGAAGATCCTGCTCGTCGAGGACAACCTGAGGTATCGCGCCGTCAGTGACAATTCGGATGAGCGCCAGGCCATCGACGAATCGTTCGCGCGGTCGATTATCTGGGGCTTTACCGATATTGATGAGGCCGACGATTCAACGATTGTCGATGCTACGGCTTTCTTCATACGCGATGCACACGGCGTTGCCGCGCGCCTGGCCGACATGGACGAGGGCAGTTTCCAGGTCGACGATTCGCGCTCGGCTATCGACCTGCGACGTACGAAGGCCTTCCCCGACAACACCGAGGTCGAAGCTGTCGTGACATTTGTTGGCGAGGCGACCGGTGAGTATTTGCCGACCGTCATCCCGGACTGGACCTCGCTCTCGGTGCACGTGCATCACTCATTCATCCGCCTGCCCGACGATGATTACGAGCCGCTGCCGTTTGACCCGCGCAGCGGCATGATCGGTCTCGGCTACGGCGGGGTGGGTTTCGCCGACTACGCGACGCCCATCGGCGACTCGATGCTGCTCGATTTCGGCCGGCGGCATCGTTTGAAAAAGGCCGACCCCTCGGCCGAAGTCAGCGAGGCGGTCGAGCCGATCATTTACTACCTGGACCGTGGCGCGCCGGAGCCCGTCCGGTCGGCGTTGCTCGACGGAGCGCGTTGGTGGGCGCAGGCGTTCGAGGCCGCAGGCTACAAGGACGCGTACCGTGTGGAGATGTTGCCCGAGGGCATCGATCCGATGGACGTACGGTACAACGTTATCCAGTGGGTGCACCGCTCGACCCGCGGCTGGTCCTATGGCTCATCGATTCTTGATCCGCGGACAGGGGAGATCCTGAAGGGGCACGTGTCGCTCGGATCCCTGCGTGTGCGCCAGGACTACCTGATCGCCGAGGGGCTGCTTGCTCCCTACGAGGATGAGTCCGTGCCGCCCGAGATGCTCGAGATGGCACTGGCACGGATTCGCCAGTTGTCGGCGCACGAAGTTGGGCACACGCTGGGCTTCGCACATAACTTTGCGGCAAGCACGCAGGATCGCGCATCCGTCATGGATTACCCGTTCCCGTTGGTCCGCATTGATGCTGATGGCGAGCTCGACCTGTCCGACGCGTATGACGTCGGCATCGGCGAATGGGACAAACGAACGGTCTTGTACGCCTACCAGGATTTCCCGGAGGGCACGGATCGAGCGAAAGCGCGTGCCGATATTGTGGACAGCACGTTGGCAATGGGACTCAAGTACGTTGCGGATGACGATTCGCGTTCGCCATCGACGTCTCATCCCGATGGCAACCTCTGGGATAATGGTGCAGACGCCATCACCGAACTCGAACACCTGCTGCGTGTCCGCGAAATCGCATTGCAGCGATTCTCGGAGCGAGTCATTCGTATCGGTCGGCCGCTGGCGAGTATCGAAGAAGCGTTGGTGCCGATCTACCTGTTTCACCGATTCCAGATCCAGGCAGTCGGCAAACTCATAGGTGGCCAGTTCTTCAACTACCGTATTCGGGGTGACGCGCAGGCCGATGCGCGCCCGGTTTCCGTCGCCAGGCAGCAGCAGGCGATAGATGCACTGCTGGCGACGATCGATCCGGCCATCTTGAAACTGCCCCAGGGCCTCGCGGACGCGATCCCGCCACGCGTCCCGAACAACCCCAAGACACGCGAGACGTTTACCGGGGCGACGGGCATCAACTTCGACAGCCTTGCCCCTGCTCGGAGTGCTGTCGCTCTGACGTTGCGGGTGTTGCTCGATCCGGCGCGAGCGGCGCGGCTGGAGCGCTCGGGCGCGCCAGGGTTTACAGCGATTACGGGCGGGCTGCTTGACGCGAGCTGGTACGCGGACGCCGCAAAAGGAAATGTCGCGGCCAATATTCAGCGTCAGACCAGCATGCAGGTATTGTACGGTTTACTCGGTCTCGCGTTCGATCCGAATGCGGATATGCAGGTCCGTGCGCTGTCACTCGCCGCAGTGCAGGAACTCGACAAATGGTTAGACAAGCAATCACCGCGCGGCGACCCCGCAATGCGCGCGCATTACGCATTCGCGCGGCACGAAATCGCTCGCTTGCAGGATGATCCCGCGGCAATCGAAACCCTGGTCCCTACGCCGGTACCGCCCGGCTCACCGATAGGCTCATTCTCGGAGCAGGCAGGTCTCCAATGAACACGACAGTCGCCGTTCTCATTGTTTATCTCGGCATCCTCGCTGCGCTCGCAGTCTGGAGCCGCCGCGAGACGCACACGCTTTCGGGTTTCTACCTGGCTGGCAAGAAGCTGCCGTACTGGGTCGTGGCCTTCAGCACGAACGCCACCGGCGAAAGCGGCTGGCTGCTGCTGGGCCTGTCGGGCATGGGCTATCTTGTGGGCGTACAGGCTTACTGGATCGTCGTCGGTGAGATTATTGGAATTGCCGCATCCTGGTGGCTGGTTTCGAGGCGATTGAAAGCGCTAAGTGATGAGACGGAGGCCATTACGGTGCCGGACGTGCTGGTGGCGAAATTTGCCGACAAGTGGCACCTGATCCGTCTTGTAGCAGTACTGATCATCGTGGTCATGGTTACTACCTACGTGACAGCTCAGATGGTTGCGACCGGCAAGGCCTTCTCGAGTTTTCTCGGCATGAACTACGAGACCGGCGTCATCGTCGGCTCGATCTTCATCATTGCATATACCTTTGTGGGCGGTTACAAGGCGGTTTCATACACCGATGTCGTGCAAGGTGTGCTGATGTTGTTGGGCCTGATTGCGGTGCCCGCCGCAGCGATCATCGCATCGGGCGGCTGGGGTGAAGTGGTGCTCTCGCTCGAGCAGCAAGATCCGGCTCTGCTCGATATGTTTGCTATTTCGAATGGACCTGTACTAATCGGAATCGCGAGCCTCATGGCTATCGGGCTACCGTTTCTCGGGGTGCCCCAGTTGCTGATTCGTTATATGTCGGCACGCGATGATGCTGAGTTGAAGAAGGCCCGGATCATGTCCGTCGGCGTATTGCTAATTTTCCTCGTCGGCGCAGTGACTGTCGGCGTTGCCGGTCGTGCCCTGTACCCGGGCCTCGACGATCCCGAGACGATCTTTCCGGTCATCTCGAGCAACCTGTTCCCGCCGATTATCTCGGGTATGCTACTGGTCGTCGTCCTGTCGGCGATCATGTCCACGGTCGACTCCCTGTTACTGCTGGCATCGTCGGCGGTCGTGCGCGATACCTACCAGAAGATCATGGGCAGCGACGAGTCCGATGAGCGCCTGGCCAATATCGGCAAGGTGTTCACGGTTGTCATTGGCATCATTGCCGTCGTACTCGGGGTGCAGGAGCCGCGCGTCATCTTCCACTTCGTCCTGGCATCATGGTCAGGCCTGGGATCGGCATTCGGCCCGGCCATCCTCGGCATCCTCTATTACAAGCGAATAACGTGGCTTGGCGTGCTGTGCGGAATGTCTGGCGGCTTCATCGCGAGCGTTGTCTGGCTGGTCTACTTCAAAGCGGACTTTTATGGCCTGTACGAGGCGATTCCGGGCTTCACGGTCGGCCTGGTGCTGACGTTCGGCGTGAGCTGGCTGACCAGCAAGAAGTGACACAGCAGCGAATGGCCGAAAAAATCGGCCACTCGCTGTAACCAATTACGCTGATGGCCCCTATAAGCCTATAAGAACTTGAATTGAGGGTGTGTCAATGCGTTATTTGAAGATTCTGATTATTGTGCTGCTCCTGGTCGCGCCGGGCATCGCTGCGGCAAAGGCTGCGGATGTTCCGGGCTCGGCGGTTTGGTACTTCCACATTGACCTTGCACAGATGCGAGACGATGGGCCGGGCCAGAGCGTCTATGCCTGGTTGCAGGATGAGGCATTCGCCGAAGTCAAAGACGAATCAGGTGTCGACCTGGACAGGGAACTGGACAGCCTGACCGCCTTTGCACTCGAGGGCGAAGGGCCTGTCATCCTGTTTGAAGGCAACATCAGCCAGGACACGAAGGACAAGATCATGACCCTGATCGCCGCAGAAGGTGACTTGAATCCGTTGAAATACTCTGGGAAGGCTTACTACCACTTCGAGGGGACGGAGGAGGGCGAAAGCATCGACTACGCGGACAGCAATGTCGAGATTCAAATCGATTCACTCGAAGAAGAGTCATGGATCAGCCTCGCCCTCAAGAACAAGATCCTGATCACGGGCAGCGAAGAACAGATGAAAGCGATGCTTGCCAATAAAGGCAGGATCGCCGGAAGAAACGGCCACAACGGCGCATTGCTGGTGCTCACCGCCGAGAAGACGATGCTGCAGGCCGGTATGAATTCGACGGCATTCGGTGATGATGGAGACAGCGATTGGGACTCGAATATCCTGCGAAACACCGAGCAGGTCGCGTTCCTGATGGCCGCCGCCGCCAACAAGCTGGCGCTCGAGGCCAAGCTGATCACGAGCGAACCCGAAATGGCCGAGTCGCTCGCCAGCGTAGTACGTGGACTGATCAGCCTCATGGCTTTCAATGACGACATGGATGCCGAGGCCGTCGCCATGCTGCAGGGTACGAAAGTCGAAGCCAAGGGCAACAGCCTCAGCATCTCGGTTGCGATCGATCCGGAACTGGTTGTCAGAACCATTAGTGACTGACCATTAGTGATAGACAATTCGTGACTGACAATTCGTGACTGATGAATCCAAACTGATTGTTGCTGCGAAAGCGGGGTCCGCGGAGGCATTCTGCGACCTCGCCGAGCTCTACAGGGAACGCCTCCTGCGTTTCCTGCTGACGCGCTGCGCGAGTTTTGCCGATGCCGAGGATGCGTTGCAGGACACGCTTATAGCCGCGTTCCGCTACATCCACTCTTACGATTCACGCTGGCGTTTCAGTACCTGGCTCTATCGCATTGCGATTCGCAACGCGGCGAAACTGCGTGGCCCGGACGTGATGGAGGTCGGCGAACTGCGTGACGAGGAAAATGACCCCTTGCAGCAATGTATCGCCGATTCGGAAACAGAGAATCTGTGGGTCAGTGCGCGACGCACGCTGACTGACGAGGTGTTCACAGCCATGTGGCTGCGCTACGCTGAAGACATGTCCGTGAATGACATTTCGACAACCCTGGACCGGTCCGTCTCCTGGACCAAAGTCAACTTAATGAGAGGGCGGCGCGCGCTCGAAACACAAATGAACAGCGCCGCGGACCAAAGTGAAGCCTATGGATAAACTGGCAAAACAATTACGAACTGATGCAGAGCAAATTGACGTTACCGTCTCCGACGAACTCGAGCGGCGCATCAATGCTTCCTTGCGAGCTGTGGAGCCCATGGAACAGATGCCGCGTGCAGCCAAACCGCCGCTGTTCTGGTGGGCCAGCACGCTGACAGGTGTGGCCGCGGCCATCGCTGTTATTGTGATCGTAAACTGGCAGGTGCCGGACGAGCCTGTCTCGCCGACACCGGTGAATTTCGTCGCAGCCGTCCCGACGATCGATCTGAACGCCGAGACTGCGATGCTGACCGGGCCGTTGCAGGAGGAGCTCGACAAACTCCAGTCAGACCTCAAGAAAGCAGAGGAAAAAGTCAAGCGCGATATCGGTCTCTGATGCCGGCGTATAGTGGAAAATACCTACTTATTCCAGTATGTTGATGAAAGGGGAAAGAAGAAAAACATAAGAAGATTAGGGGGACGTTCGTCGTATGCCTTTAGCTGTAGTCCTGATACTGCTCGTCGTTGGCTCGCTCCTGTTTCACGTTCTAAGTCCCTGGACATTTACCGAGTTGGCTTCCAACTGGGGAATGGTGGACTTCACAGTCGACATTACTCTCTACGTCACAGGATTCGTCTTTGTGGCGGTCAACCTCTTTATGGCGTACTGCGTCATCAAGTTTCGCCACAAGAAAGGTGCTCGTTCCACCTACGAGCCCGAGAACAAGAAGCTCGAGACCTGGCTGACCGTGCTGACAGCGATTGGCGTAGCCGCCATGCTGACACCAGGCCTGTTTGTCTGGGCCAAGTTTGTCGATGTTCCCGAAGAGGCGCACGTCGTCGAGGCTGTCGGTCAGCAGTGGCACTGGACGTACCGTCTGCCAGGTGATGATGGGAAGCTTGGCGAGGTCGATGCGGAACGCATCAGCAACGACAACCCGTTCGGCATGGACCCTGACGATCCCAACGGCCAGGACGATGTCCTTATCTACAACGCTGAAATCCATGTACCTGTAGACAGGCCGGTCAAATTCCTGCTGCGCTCGAAGGATGTGCTGCACGACTTCGCGGTGGCCCAGTTCCGGGTCAAGATGGACCTGGTACCGGGAATGAATACATTCCTCTGGCTGACGCCTACCAAAGAAGGTCGTTTCGAAGTACTTTGCGAAGAACTGTGTGGCGTCGGCCATCACACAATGCGTGGCGCCGTTATCGTCGACAGCCAGGAAAATTACGACGCCTGGCTCGCGAGCCAGTCAACGTACAGCGCACTCAATAGCCGGCCCCCGGGAGATGCTGCAATTGGAGCAGCGCAGTACGGAGTGTGCGCAGCCTGCCATGGCCAACAGGGTGAAGGCATCGTCGCCATGAACGCGCCGAAGATTGCCGGCCAGGGCCGTTGGTACCTGAAGCGCCAGATCATGAATTACAAGAACGGCCTGCGTGGTACGCACCAGGGCGACACGTTCGGTCAACAGATGATCGGCATGGTCGCGACACTTGGTGACGAACAGGCTGTCGACAATGTTGTCGCCCACATTCGAACGTTCCCTGACAACCCGCCGGCCGCTTCGGTCGAGGGTGACGTCAGCGCCGGT
>CAZKZE010000024.1:13082-34805 GCA_964557165.1 uncultured Woeseiaceae bacterium | reverse complement strand
GTCAGGTGATGCGACATGCGTTCGAGCAATGACAGGACGGTATCGAGATCGTCGTCGCCGTAACGCACGATTACCTGGAACGGGCCGAACAGCTCTCTCGCGACCCGGTCGAAGTGGTCGCTGTCGAATTCGCTCAGCGGCACGCTGATCGCGGTAGGCTCGTAAGCACCGTAGCAGTCGGGGATGTTGTGCCCCGTCAGCGGTGTGCCGCCGAACAGGAGTTTCGTTCCCGGCACATCGAGCACGGCGTCGACGTGCTCCTGGATTTGATTGTTGGTCCAGGTCAGCACGGGCCCTATCGTCAGGTCGTCCAGCGAACGTCGTGCCGCGAGTTCCTTCAGTTTGGGCACCAGCTGGTCGGCCCAGTTGTCGTGCACGAACAGCACGCTCTGCGCCGAACACTTCTGCCCGGATGCGTTATACGCATCCTCGTCCGACTGCCAGGCAACGTAGTCGAGCCACTCCTCGTCGAAGTCGGGCCCGATGACCTTCCAGTCGAAACCCGCGTCCTCCAGCCGCACCTTGCCGTGTAGCGTCTCCGCCAGGCTTTCGGCCACCCAGCTGGAGCCCGTGAACTGCAATAGTCGTATCTCGTCGGCGGCCGAAGTGATGAGCTCGTTCATGCGCCGGCCCGGACACTGGATCAGGTCGAGATCATCGGGATCCAGCCCGCAATGAATTAGCATGCGAATGAATTGGTCGATCACGACACTGACTTTCTCGGCAGCCTTGACCAGCGGGCGGTTGCCCATGAACAGGGCGCCCATGGTCTGCAGGGCAGGGATTTCCAGCGGGAAGTTGAACGGCGCTACGATGACGACCGGGCCAAACGGCCAGCGATAGCCGCGGGATTCCTGGCCCGGGTGGTCACCCGGGTTCGAAAAGCCGCGTGCCAGCCAGCGAACGCCGTCGCCGGCGAAGTTCTCGAGAAAGACACGCGTCACGGTCACCTCGCCGAGACACTGCGCCCAGCTCTTCGGCATCACCCGTTGTATGAGCCGGGTGAAGTAGGCCTCGACGTCGGGGTCCGCCAGCATTTGCGCCGCCTTCGCACAGACGCGCCCGAGGTAGACGTAGCGATCATTGTTCTTCAGCGGATTGTGCAGGCCGGATTTGGGGCATTTGATGAGCCCCTCGAAGAAGGGTTCCAGCAACTGCGTGTCCGGCACCTTGATGAAGGCCTCGCCGTTCATCGGGTCGACGACGTTGCGATGCCTTTCGCCATCGACCCAGAATCCGCCGACCAGGTCCTGCAGGATTGCGGGGTCCTGCCTGGTCATTCCCTCGAATGGGTCCACTGTCGCGAACGACTTCCATGATGCTGTCATTAGGGTGTCCTTTTGTTATTGGCCGCACGAGGACGTGGGCCCTTGAACATCGCCGCATTGTACTCGATTAATCCGATGCAGCTACCTTTTCACCTCCAGCATGAACTTGGCTGCAGCCATGCGAACTTCCTCGGAAAGATAGTTTTGCGGCGGCATTTCGGGATAGTCATCACGCTTCTTGGTCGGGTTCGTAATGTAGTCGACAATTCCCTGCGGATCGTCTGCGTACAGGGCCTGGATAATCTGTGTCGGCGGTCCGATCATCTTGATGTTGTAGGAGTGGCAGCCGGCGCAGACACCGTAGTAGGCACGCTTGCCCATGTCCTCCGCCGCAATCTCGCGACGTTCGGCCGGTTCGTCCAGCAGATAGGTGCTCACATCGGCCGTCGTCGTGAAACCACAGGTGCCGAAACGCTTGAGCCCGACCGTCGTGTACTTATCGGGGTCGAGAATGCAGCTGTTCGTGCTCGTGCCGACATTGAGTATCTCGACATCTCCGTCTACGAGTTCGAGCGCCTTCAGTGCCTTGATCTCGGGAATAGTGTCGTAGCCGTTGTTCCACATCATGTTATCGAGAATGGCCATTTCATCGGAGTTCGGGTCGGCGTCCGGATCCAGCGTTACGTTCGGTGCATTCATGTGATCAGTAATCAAAATGCCGATGACCTTGTTTCCGGTAATGATATTGCCTTCGATCGTCGTCTGGTCGCCCGCCATATTCAGAATGCCGGTGCCGGCCGGAATGCCGGACACGGTAGAGCCGGGAATGCCGAAGTTTGGCGTGTTGTTGTTGACGATGAAATTATTCCGGACGATCGTATCGAAGGTCGTCTTGATCGGCAGGCCGGGTGTGATGAAGACCAGGATTCCGCCTGTGTTGTCGTGCACATAATTGTTCTCGACGATCGAATGGCGTGAGTTCTCGATCTCGATGCCGGCGACGTTGTCGAAGGTTTCGTTATTCGTGACGTGAATGTTGTCGCTCATGCCCACGTAGATAGCAGCGTCTTCGATACCACTCAGGACATTGTGGGTAATCAGGCCGTTCGTGCCAAATTCCGGAAAGATGCCGTAGACGCCTGTATCGATAATATTGTTGTTGCGGATCAGGAAGTTGTTACCGGCCTGGCCCATGATGGCATTGCCTTTATAGTGCTGGATCTGCAGGTTCTCGACCGTGATGTCATTGCCTGAGTAGAGCACTGCATCATTGAGTTCCTTGTTACCCTCCATGATCGGCCACTGGCCTTCGACCACGACACCGCTGATAACGATATCGTCCTTGTCGATATAAACTGTTTCGCTGTAGGTGCCCGGGTAGATCCTGATGATGTCGCCAGGCTGCGCCACTGCAACTGCGGCCTGGATCGAGTCGCCGTCACGTACCTCGTGCACGGTGCCCGTACCCGACCCGCCGACCGAATGCGTCAGCAGGCCGCCACCACTTGCGGTGGCGCTGTAGCGCGATGCATCGCCGACAACCGTCGAGCGGTTATCGCCGGCCATCTTCATTCCGACGACGATTCCGGCGATCAGCAGCGCGATTGCCAGGACGATCTGTATCAGCTTCTTACCCATGTCAGTTCCCTAGATCTCGTTCGGTCCGGCTTCGACATGCGACGGCACAAGCGCCTCCGGGATAGCACCAATTGGCGCCATGCCGGAGGGTACTGCATCAGGAATACTCGGTTTGAATGTCTCGTCGGTCAGCGTCGCCAGGAAATCCACGAGCCGGTCGAGTTCATCGTCCGTCAGGTCGGGTTCCCAGATATGCCAATGCACGGTCATTTGTTGTTTCTCTTCTTCGGGCAGGGCATGCCCCCGGCCCAGCGTGTAGAACTCGGCGGCGTCCCGCAGGCTGGCGAACGTACCCGAGTGCATGTAGGGAGCCGTTTTCGCCACGTTGCGCAGGCTCGGTACCTTGAATCCGCCACGCAGGCCCGGATTGGCGCTAACAGACTCAGCGCCTTCATCCAGCGGCCGCCCATCCGGCTCCTGTACCCCGATTACGGCAATTTGCTGGTTCGTAAACAGGGGCGGCGTGTGGCATTCGGCACAGCGTGCGACAAACGACCGAAATACATTCATCCCCGCCTTCTCGTCCTCGCTAAGCGCATCGTGGTAGCCATGGGCGTAGCGGTCGTAGCGACTGTTCAATGATATCAACGAAGTCTGGAACGCCACGATCGCGTTGTAGATCTGGTCAAGCGTCGGCAGACCTTCGCTGCCGGGATAGGCTTCGCGGAACAATCCGCGATAGGCCTCGCTGCTGCCAATCTTGGCGAGCAGCAGAGCGGGGTTGCTGCCCATTTCCTGCGAATCGTACAAGGGTCCGATCATTTGCTGTTCGAGCGAATCCGCCCGCCCGTCCCAGAAAAAAGATTGCAGGAATGCGACATTCCACAAACTGGGAGCAGCACGGCGCAGCTCGGAGCCGCCAATGCCAATGCTGCGAGCCCGACCATCCGAAAAACCGAGGTCGGGGTGATGACAACTGGCGCAGGATACGGAGTTGTCTGCGGAGAGCAGCGGATCGAAGAACAGATAGCGACCCAGGTCGATCTGCTGGGGAGAAAAGCCGTCCCGCGCCTGTGGCAGACCTGTCCTGGGACCGCCGACACCGGCGTAGCGCAGGGAGTCGTAATTCTGGTAGAGCGTGCGTAGCTCGCAGCGATTGCCGTCTGTCAGCTCGAAGCCGGGCGGGCAGTAGTCGCGCAGTTCCGTCGTGGTATCAGCCAGCGCAGCTGCGCAAATGGCAATCGCGAGCAGGCCGAGCGAGCACGTCCTACTGATGCGGCTGCTCATTCAGGAACGCGGCGATGTCCTTCAGTTCTTCCTTCGATACGGTCTTGGCCATCATAGCCATCTGTTTGCCGTACTTTGCGTCCTCATGAACGCCGCGCATGCTTTCCTGGAAGTTCAGCACCTGTCGGACGAGGTACCAGTCGCCGATGACGGTCAGACGTGGTGTGTACAGCGCTTCATTACCCCAGCCCTGCCCACCGTGGCAGGCGCCACACTTGCTCGTGTACTGCTTCTGGCCGTTAAAGACATCCCCTTCGATCGTCGCGGCGTGTTGAACCGCCGGCACGGACGAGATATAGGCTGCGACGTCTGCGATGGCATCGCCGTCAACAAGCGTCTCTGCCATCGGCACCATCTGCGCTCCGCCTTCGTCCCCGGGTTCTTTGCCGCGTACGCCTTTCCTGAAGTCCCAGAGCTGGCGAATCAGGTACGACTCCGACTGTCCCGCCAAACCTGGCGCTAGAAGTTCAGCGTTGCCTGCGCCATTGGCGCCGTGGCAAGCGATGCAGGCCTCAAACAACGCCTCGCCGGACTCGGCGTTGCCAGCCAGGACCAGGCCCGGCAGGAGGAGGGACAAATATGCGAGTTTCTGTAGTCGTGAGATCATTGTGTGAGATTACCGAAAATGCCACCATCAAGGAACTAACAAGCTAGGGCATTTGTACGACCGAATTCAAGTGTGGAAACACCGTATGGCTGGCCATCAAAGCGACATAGTCATCGTAGGAGCGGGAATTGCGGGCCTGGTCGCCGCCCACGAATGCCTGCAGCAGGGAAAATCGGTCACTTTGGTCGAGCGCCACCCTGCCGAATACGTTGGTGGACTTGCCCGAACGGCCTTTGGCGGCATGGCGTTGGTGGGTACGCCGATACAAAGGCGCATGGGCGTCAGGGACACACCCGAGCTGGCATTGTCTGACTGGCTGTCTTTCGCGGAATTCCTGGATGAGGATATCTGGCCGCGACGTTGGGCCGAGGCTTATGTCGAGCAAAGTGCCGAGCGGGTCTTCTTCTGGCTGCGCGAGAAAGGCATGCGCTTCATGCCGGCCGTCAACTGGGTTGAGCGCGGCAACTACGTAGCCGGTAACAGCGTACCGCGTTACCACATCATGTGGGGTACCGGGCAGGGGCTGGTGCAGCGTTTCGTCGACCTGATTGCGGCGCACGCGAATGCTGACAAGCTGGAGTTCGTGTTTGGCTGTCGGGTTAGCGACCTGGTCGAGGATGGCGGGCGTATCGCCGGGTGCCGGGGCACCATCGAGTCCACGGGGGAGGAACGCGAGTTCCTGGGAGACCAGACGATCGTCGCCACTGGCGGGATCAATGGGAACCTGCAAAAGGTCCGCGACAACTGGTACTGGGGGAATCCCCCGGCGGATATTCTCAATGGCTCGCATCCCTACTGTGACGGGCATATGCACGATGTTGTCGCGGCCAGAGGCGGCACGGTCACGCATCTCAACAACATGTGGAACTACGCGGCCGGTATACCGCACCCTGAACCGCAGTTTGAAGGCCATGGCCTGAGCCTGATCCCCTGCAAGTCGGCGCTCTGGCTGGACCATACCGGCGCGCGCATTGGACCTCTGCCGTTGATCACCGGGTTCGACACCCATGACATGTGCGGCCGCTTATCGGACATGGAAATGTCCTGGTCATGGCAGGTCCTGAACTGGCGCATCGCCGCGAAGGAATTCGCGATTTCAGGCGCCGATCACAATCCACATATACGCGACAGCCGTTTGCTCCCGTTCCTGAAAGAGACTCTGTTCGGAAATCATCGGCTGGTGCGCCAGATGCAGGAGGAGAGCGACCACTTCATTGTCGCGGATACGCTTGTGGAACTCGTCGAGCAGATGAACGCCCTGGATGGCAACGAACTCGTCGAATTCGACAATGTTGCGAGCGCCGTCAGCGAGTTTGATGCGAATGTCCGGCGCGGCCCGGGGCAGTGGAATGACGACCAGCTGCGGCGCATCGTGCACGCACGAGCGTGGCGTTCGGATCGGATTCGCACCTGTAAACCGAAGACCTTGCTTGACCACGGTCCACTCATTGCGATCAAGCTCAGGCTCATCACGCGTAAGAGCCTCGGCGGTATTCAGACCGATCTCGAGAGCAGGGCCCTGGATTCAAACGGGCAAGCGATTCCTGGTCTGTATGCGATCGGTGAGGCGGCCGGCTTTGGTGGTGGTGGTGCAAGCGGGCGTCGCTCGCTCGAAGGGACATTCCTGTCCGGCTGCATCCTGACGGCGCGTGCCGCGACCGATTCGCTCGACTGATCAGGTCTCTAACTGTTCATTGACGGCCCGATGCGCGGCATCGATGGCGCCGTTGACGTACGCGAACGCCTCGGCGTCAGAATTGGCGATGGAGATTCGCTCGACCTGTGCTGCGCCGATCCTGTGCGGCCCGTTCTTCTGGGTCCACTCCGGCGGATCGTAGAGCTCGTTGTATTCGTATGCGTAGCCATGCGGCCAGCGATTCACGGTGATCGCAGCGATGTCTCGTTCGGCGTCGAATCCGCCGCCACCCAGTGCCCCGCTCATCTGGCTGATGATCCGGGTCTCGAAGTCCTGGTAGGTCATTTCGTACATGCGCTGGCGTCCGACGACATGCTGCTGGCGCTCGGTGAGGCCCTGGTCCGGTGCCGTAGCGGCATACGAGCCGTGGACAACGATGGGATCCTCACTGGTCCGGGCGAAGCGGTAGTCGCCCATGCTGACCGGGAAGTCGAGGCCAAAGGAGTGCATTAGCTCAGTCTGCGGCACATAAAAGGCGTGATACCCGAGGTCCTCAAATGCCTTCGAGTTACGCAGCACGATATTGATGTAGGCAAGCGGGATCTTCTCGGCCACCTGGATGGCATCCGCCTGGATCTTTGGAAGGTCGGGGCAGAGATGCGGCACCATGTGGTTGTAGCACGCGAGAATGACGTGCCTGCCGCGCACACGATACGTGGATTCGCCGCGGACGTAGGTGACGTCAACGGCTTGCCTGCCGTCGACGTGGCGTGCGTCGATCGCCGTGCTGTTCAGTCGAATTCGCGTCGCGTTCGAGCGGCGGTCGAGCTGTTCATAATCTACGCGGGCTGCTACCAGGCCTTCCATGGATATCTCCCCGGGCACCGCGTTGGGAACAAGCTGCCGTACCAGCGCACGAGCGATGCTGGCATTGCCATCGGGAAAATGAAAGATGTACGGTTCGTCCAATTTTGCGCGGGCCGTCGGTGGGTCCGAGTAATCGAGGTGTTCTGTCCCCGGCATGTCGAACCGGGCGCCTTCGAGTGCGGAAAGGGCGTCGAGCCCAAACCCCCATAATCCTCTGAGCCTGTCCCGGCAAAACGCGATGACTTCCTCGTGGGCACCGACGTATTCACGCATGTAATCCGAGTAGCTGATCTGCCGCATTAGCGCGATCTTCTCGTCGTTCTCCATTCCCGGGAGATAGTCGCGCGGGTCGGTCAGGAGCTCGATGAAATTCTGTCTTGCGGCGTCGGAGATGGGATAGTCTCTAATGACTTTCGCCGGGTCATCCGCTCGTGATCCGTCGTAAGAGCGGAGCGCATCGGGGTTGACCGTGTCCCGGCCGTACTGCTCTTCGCTGAAATAGACTCCCCTGGTAAGACCGCGACTCGAGAAATACTCTCGATCGAAATACTCGTAGAAAGGCTCGGTGTCTATGCCGATATCCCGGAGCAGTGCCGCCGATGCTTTGGAGTAACTCGACGGCGTGTCGATCGACTGACTTCCGCCGTAGCCAATGATGGTTTTGCCGTCGACCGAATACTCATTGCGCTTGGCGTGGCCGCCAAAATCGTCGTGATTGTCGAGTACGAGGATTCGGGCCCTCGGGCCGGCTTGCTGCCGAAACATGAAAGCGGCAGCCAGCCCGGAGAGGCCGCCACCGACTACGACAAGGTCGTACACGTCATCGCTTAGTGTTCTTGGCCGTGGCCAGGATCTACCTTCCCGCGCGAGCGCATGTGCGACTTCGAATGAACCGAGATGGTTGCCGCGCATACCGGCGAGTTCCGGCGGGTAGGCGGCCGGATTGGTCGACGCCAGCAGCTCGAGTGGCGACAAGCTGCCGCCCGCTGTTACGCTTAAGGCAATTCCGTTAATGAAGTCCCTGCGTGTAATGTCCAAACCGTTGCTGGCCCCCGCCGTACGTGCGTTTGTCGTGCGCTAGTCGTCGAGGTGGATATTAACACGCCGGTTCCGGCGGCCTTTCTTCTCGACTTTGCCGATGCGCACCGCGCCAACTTCTGCAGTTGAACGCAAATGCGTTCCGCCGCAGGGCTGCAGGTCGACGCCCTCGATTTCCAGGAGACGAATAGCGCCTTTGCCACGGGGTGGCTGGACCGACATCGTTCTTACCAGTTCGGGATTGGCGTCGAGCTCCTCTTCGCTGATCCATCGGCAACTGACAGGATGGTCGGCTGCAACAAGTTGTTTGAGGGCAGCGCCGACAGCCTCCTTGTCGACGGTGTCTTCCATGTCGAAGTCGAGGCGGCTCTTCTGGGCACTGATGTTTCCGCCAGTAACGCCGTATTGAAGGACCGAGCCGAGCAGGTGCATGGCCGTGTGCATGCGCATATGCTGATACCGGCGGTCCCAGTCGATCGACAGCTCAACTTCCTCTCCTGGCCGTGGTAGTGCCGCGCCTTCCTCGAGTACGTGCGCGATATCTCCATCCACGTAGCGCGTGTCTACAACGGTCGCGCGGCCTCCATCCCACGCCATCTTGCCGGTATCGCCCGGCTGCCCGCCGCCCAGTGGATAGAAAACGGTCTGATCGGTGCGCACGAGCTTGTCCGAGCTCTCGGTCACGATGGCCGTACAGCTCTCCTGGTAGGAATCTTCCCGGAACAGTTCTTTGGTCAAAGGCGTGCCTCCAGCCAGGTACTCATGTCGGCCAGGACAGCATCCTGTTCCGGCTCGTTGAAGATTTCATGGTACAGCCCGGGATAGAGTTTCAGAGTTTTGTCCTCGGAGCTGACGTGGGCAAACATCTCCTGCGATCCTGACGGAGACGTGAGCAGGTCTTCCTCCCCATGCATAAAGATCACGGGAACACGAATCTCGGCGGCGCGTGACAGCGTGTCGTCCATGGTGGCCGACAGTTCCGCGATCAGGCGTGCCGTCAGCTTGCCGTGAAACACAAGTGGATCGTTGACGTAGGCGTCCACAACGGCTGGATCACGGCTGACGCCCGCCGCATCGAGCTGGATCATCGGCAGCGTTGGCACGAGGGCCGATAGTAGCTTGTTCAGCGCCAACAAGATTGCCGATGGCGCCTGATCTGTCTTTAGGGCGGGCCCGGATAATACGCATGCCCTGACCGAGTCCTGATTCGCGAGCAGCCAGGATGCGGCGATCAGTCCGCCCATACTGTGGCCCAGAAGGAACACCGGCAGCGATGGATGGTCGGCCCTGGCTTTCCTGAACAGCTCGTCCACGCCATCGAGGTAGACGCTGAAACGCTCGACGAAGCCAGCATGGCCGTCCGACTTGCCGTGCCCGTAATGATCGAGGGCATAGACGGCAAACCCGCGCTGCGTCAGGTGATCGGCGACGTGCACATAGCGTTCGCTATGCTCACCGAGCCCGTGCACGAGTAGCACGACGGCCCGCGCTGCCTTGTCAGGTTCCCAGGTTTGCTGGTACAGGCGGCTCGTTCCGCGTGCCTTGCTGTGGACTACTTCGAGGTAGCCATCGCTATGCTTCAACTCGCCTTTCTCCTGGTCGCCGCCGACCCGCCGGACTTCCTGGCTTTACGCGGTTTGCCAAACTCCTCGATATGAAGCTCTTCGTAGCGGTGAAGGATGGGGTCCAGTGTTCTGCTGATACGCGTTTGCACACGGATGCGTTCGATCCGCGGCCACGTGGCGCGTTCGCCTTCATCCATGAGATCCCGAATCTCCTCGCGCGTCCGCCAGGATAATGCACGCAGCGGGTTGTGCAGCTTCTTGAGCGGCGAAATCGTGATGTCGCCGACATAGCTCTGGTTGATGATCGAAAGCGCCGAACTCGTGACCTGCTGAATTCCGGGGATCACGCCGATCGGCTTTTCGAATATGGCTGCGCCCGCGTTGATCCAGGTTCGGGCCGTATCGATCAGTGCGTACTTGAGCTCGGACACGGTGTCTGTCTTGCGCTTGGTCGTGTCGATGAACGGTATGACGTAGGGATTCGTCTGGCTGACAATGTAGTGATTGACACCGTACAGCCGCGCGAGCCGTTTCGCCGGCAGGTCGTCGCTGAGCGAACCGTCAACCCACTTGCGCGAGGAATGGTAAGCCTGTCGTTCGCCCTGGTCGTTCTTTGCCATGAGGACAACGGGTGGGAAGAAGCCCGGTATTGCGGTCGATGCCAGGACGGCCTCGCGCATGAGAACATTTGGTGACGTGTCGGCGTTCAACAGTCGTGATTTCTGGTGGTTCTCAGCCGGAGCGACCGAGACATTCATGTGGCGCCCGGTACGCCGCAGCGATTCCTCGAACGTGCAATCGGGCAAGAACTCTTCCAGGACGTCCCAGATATCTTCCTCTGTGATTCGCTCGGTTTTGAATTTCGAGAAGAACCGATGGATGAGACCGGCTGGGTCGTCCAGCGCCGGGAGGACGTCGGGGTCGAGTAGTTCGTCGAGTTCAGCATCGCTGCTCGCGCAGATAATGCTGCCAATGAGCGCGCCGCCGCTCGAGCCGGAAATTATGTCGGGCAACAGCTGTTCCTGCCACAGGGCCTTGGCGACCCCGAGGTGGAAGTAGAGCAGGGTCCCTGAGCCGCTCATCATGAGTGCCGAGCGCCCGAAGCAATGGCTGGCTCTGTGGAAGAAGTCGAGCTTCTCCGCGAAGCTGATGCTGTCGACCTCCGGGCTCGCCAAGTACTCGAGTGCGAGCGCGATTTCCTCGACGTAGTCCTCGATGAGCTGCTTCGTGCCGAATTTCGCTTTGCCGTAGAGCGGCGAGGCGCCCATGCCACCCAAGTTGCCGTGGATGCCTTCGTTCAGCGCGAACAACAGGCCATTGTCATCGTCCCGGGCGCGCAGCATGCGCAGGTGGTCGAGGCGAGCGCGGATCGACGCGAAGTCATAGCGACTCGACTGGTCAAGCAGCTTCCAGCGCGCCGCGCCGGACTCCTCGTCATGTTCGATGGCCGCTAGCTTCCACTCCTCATAGCAGGTCGCTTCGTCCATTGCCGCTTCGAGTTTCTTCAGGCGTGTAGCGAACACCAAATTCTTCTTCCTTGCCTAGGCGGCTCTGAGCTCCTCCGCCATCATAGCGCGCATTTCGACTTTACGGATCTTTCCGGTCACCGTCATCGGGAATTCGTCGACGAATCGGATGTAGCGCGGGATCTTGAAATGCGAGATCTGGCCCTTGCAAAAGTCGCGAATCTGCTCTTCGGTCGCTTTCTGCCCTTCCTTGAGCTGGATCCAGGCGCAGACTTCCTCGCCCATTTTCGGGTCCTCCACGCCGAACACCTGGACTTCGCTGATATTCGGGTGCGTGAAGAGGAACTCTTCGATCTCGCGCGGGTAGATGTTCTCGCCGCCGCGAATAATCATGTCTTTGATACGGCCCGTAATGCGCACGTAGCCGTCCTCGTTCATCGTGCCCAGATCGCCCGAGTGCAGCCAGCCGTTGACGATCGTTTCGGCTGTTTTGTCCTCGTCGCTCCAGTAGCCCAGCATGACGGAATAGCCGCGCGTGCAGATCTCGCCCTGTTCGCCAATTGGCACCACGCGATTGTTTACGTCGACGATCTTGACTTCGACATACGGTATCGGCCGGCCGACCGTTTGCGTCCGGTTTTCCAGCGAGTCTTCGGGCAGCGTCAGGTGATTGACCGGGCTCAGTTCTGTTTGTCCGTAGCCGATCAGCACATTTTCCATGTGCATGTCACCGATGATGCGCTTCATCAATTCCTCGGGGCAGGGAGCGCCCGCGATAATGCCCGTGCGCAACGACGACACATCGAACGTGCCAAAGTCCGGGTGATCGAGTTCGGTGACGAACATCGTCGGGACGCCGTGCAGTGCCGTGCATTTTTCCGCTTCTACTGCAGCGAGCGTAGAGACCGGGTCATACACCGGGCTGGGCAGCACCAGCGTTGCGCCCGTCGAGACGGCGGCCAGCACGCCAAGCACCATGCCGAAACAGTGATACAGCGGAACTGGCATGCACAGCTTGTCGTCCGGCGTAAAGCCCATGACCTGCCCTGCGTGGTAACCGTTATTGAGAATATTGCAGTGGGTCAGCGTGGCGCCCTTGGGATTGCCAGTCGTCCCGCTCGTAAACTGGATATTGATCGCATCGTCGGGCCCGAGCGTCGGTGCAATCTCCGCGAGACGTTCGTAGGTATCCTCGTCGCCCAGCGAGCAGACCTGCTCGAAATTGAACATGCCAGGTGACGGCTCATCGCCCATGCGAATAACCGTCGTCATGTGCGGCAGCTTTTCGGAACGCAGGTACCCGGGCTCACAGGTCGCGATCTCAGGCGCCAGCGTATTCAGCATGGCAAGGTACTTGCTGGATTTGAATTCCTCGGCAGAAATAATGGCCTTGCATTCAACCTTGTTGAGTACAAACTCCAGTTCGAACAGGCGATAGGCCGGGTTGATACACACCATGATCGCGCCGATTTTGGCAGTAGCAAACTGGGTAAGAACCCACTCGTAACTGTTGGGTCCCCACATCCCGACACGGTCGCCGGGCTCGATGCCAAGGGCAAGAAGGCCGGTCGCCAGGCGGTCGACCTGCTGCCGGAATTTACGATAGGACCAGCGGATCTGCTGGTGACGAACGACCAGGGCGATATTGTCCGGATTCTCCTCGGAGACACGGTCGAAGCACTCGCCGATTGTCTCGTAGAGGAGCTGTCCGGAACCCTCGCCGGTCATATAGCTCTGAGTCAGTTTTTTCATGGCGATATTGTCCAATAATCGCCCTTAATCCGTACTGTGGCTAACCCCAATTGACCCAGTATTTACCGCAGCGGATAGTGTGCCCCATGAACGACATATCAAAATTGATACCCCATTCCTCGCTCGGCGCGGACCTCTCCGATATGGAGGCTGGCATATTGGGTGCGCTCATGGAGGAGCGGAAACTCGAAGACGGAGAATTCCTGTTCGAGGATGGCACCAACGATGATTCCCTGCATGTAATCCTGACGGGCAAGCTCGAGGTAGTGAAACGCACTGGCGGCGATGAGTATTCGAGCCTTGCGGTCCTGCGCGACGGCGAACTGGCAGGTGAATTGAGTTTTATCGATGGTGCGCCGCACACGGTTGGCCTGAGGGCGTTGTGCGAGACGCACGTCGTGTCTCTGTCAAGGGTCGCATTCGAGGGCATTGTCGACTCGAATCCACAGCTCGTCTACAAGGTCATGCGGGCTGTAGCGCGGTCCGCGCACCGCATCGTGCATCGCATGAATACGGAGTTCGTCGAACTCTCGAACTACATCTTCAAGCAGCACGGCCGCTACTGAGCCATACACGAAAAGGGCGCCTCTCGGCGCCCTTTCTCTTCTAGCCTTCGCTGGCCGCTTTGAGTTCCTTCAGCTGCAATGCAGGGACTTCTGCATAGTGGCTGAATTCCATCGCGAAGCTGCCCTCGCCACCCGTCAGGGATTTCAGACGCGAGTGATAGTCCTGCAGTTCCTGGAGCGGTACCTGGCCGGAAACGACGCCGCGTCCATCGGGTAGCGCATCGGTGCCGGTAATCATGCCGCGCATTCCGGAAAGGTCGCCGGTTACGCCGCCAACGCAGTCCGTGGGCACGTGGAACTCGGCGTTGACGATCGGCTCCATGACGATCGGGCGTGCCTTGGCCACGGCATCGAGGAAGGCCTTCTTGCCGGCCTGGACGAATGCGATCTCCTTGGAGTCCACGGAGTGATGCTTGCCGTCGTAGACGGTGACCTTGAGGTCCTGCATCGGGTAGCCATTAACCGATCCTTCACCCATAGCCTGCCTGACGCCGGTCTGGACGGCCGGAATGAACCCGCTCGGGATGGAGCCGCCGACGACAGCGCTGCCGAACTCGAAACCTCCGCCCTGCGGCAGGGGTTCGACACGCAGGTACACCTCACCAAACTGGCCGGCGCCGCCGGTCTGCTTCTTGTGGCGGTGGTGGCCTTCGGCCTTGGCCGTAATCGTTTCTCGATAGGCGATCGAAGGAAGTTGCGTGATGACTTCGAGATCGTTTCGGTCCTTGATTTGCTGCAGGATGGTCGCGAGATGTAGTTCGCCGAGTCCGCGCAGAACAACTTCGTTAAGCGCCACGATGTGTTCGACCTGGATTGACGGATCTTCCGCCTCTGCTATGTGCAAAGCGTCCGAAACTTTCTGCGCTTCCTTGTCTTCCTTCGCCCGAATCGCGAGTCCGAACATCGGGCGTGGCAACTCGATCGGCTTCAGGTGGAAGTGATCTTCATCGTGGGAATCATGCAGGACCGCGTCGTAATGCGCTTCCTCTACACGGGGCACCGCACAGATGTCACCGGGTACCGCCGTTTCTTTCTTGTCATGATTGTCGCCATTCACTTTCAAGAGCTGCGATGCCTTGAACGGCTTGCGCGCGTCGCCGACGAACAACTGGTTGCCAGCTTTGATCGTGCCCTGGTGAATACGGAACAGCGCCAGGCGTCCCTTGAACGGGTCGACGTTGACCATAAACACGTGCGCGATCGCGTGTGCGGCCGGGTCAGGCGATATGATGACCTCTGCGGCATCGGCGCCTTCGCCTTTGAGAAAGATCGGCGGATTTGCTTCCGTCGGGTTGGGCATCAGGCGTTCGAAAATCTGCAGTAACTGTCGGATGCCGACGCCGGTCTCGGCTGAGACGAAGCACACCGGGATCAGGTGTTCTTCACGCAGCGCCTTCTCGAACGGGTCGTGCAATTGTCCCGGTTCGAGTTCCTCGCCCTGCTCGAGGTAGATCTCCATCAGGGCCTCATCGACTTCGACGACCTGGTCGACGATCTGGGTGTGCGTTTCGGGAACCGAGCTGAACGCGGTCTCGTCGCCCTCGAGCTGGAAGAAGCAGTCGACGACTTTCGAGCCGTCAGCGGACGGCAGGTTCATCGGCAGGCATTCTTTGCCGAAGGCGCTCTGGATGTCGTTGAATACGCGTTCGAGATTGACGCCCTCGGCATCGATCTTGTTGACGACGATCATGCGGCACATGCGCTGGTCGTGTGCGGCATTCATCATGCGCCGTGCCATCTCTTCGACACCCTCGGTCGCATTAATGACAATCGCCGCAGTTTCTGCTGCCGGCATTACGGAGAGCGCACGTCCGAAGAAGTCGCGGTATCCCGGTGTGTCGATTAGATTGACGTGGATGCCTTCGTGGTCGAGATGACAGACTGAATTGAACTGTGAGTGGCCGATATCTTTTTCGCGCGCGGTGTAATCGGAGATCGTTGTTCCTTTATCGATCGATCCTTTTTCCTTAATCTTGCCGCCGGCAAGAAGCAGTGCTTCTGTGAGCAAAGTCTTGCCGGCGCGACTAGGCCCAACAAGGCAAACATTGCGGATATCAGCAGTAGAATAGGGCATGAACTCGTCCTCTCGGTCTTGTTTAAGGCAAGCTTAGCGCACTGAATTGTCACCGAGTATTTCGGTTTATCACCTATGTGGCGAAGGCGGAACCTGCTAGTCCGCGGGCGCTAAGGCTTCGCTTTTATTATTTCGCCTGCTTTCATTATAAGCGCCAGATTTGCCTCTGGATCGCCCAAACCGGATAAATCTTCAAGTAATTCGCCTTCGTGGATCAGCAGGTCGGCGACCCAGCCCTCCCGGATCTCCCCGAAGTTCCCATGCCGGTTGAGTTTGCCCGCCATGCGAATGATTTCAGCGCTTTCGGAGGTGGCCTGGCGCAATACTTCCGCGTTGGACCAGAACAGGGCGCGTTCAGTGAATTCCAACGGCAACGCCTGGTACTTGCCGAAGATGAAGTCGGTCGAAAACCCCGTCGTTATGTCATATTTCTGTATGAGTTCGATCAGGTTTTCCTGGCCGGACCGGACGAGCATCGCCTTTTCGCGCTGGTTCTCCGACAAGCCCTCCATCGCGGCCAGCGAGCGGAATATCACGAGCTGTGTACTGATTGCGACGTCGTTATCGGCCACGAGCTTCGCAGTTCTGTCGTCAATGAGCAGACCATGCTCGATGCACCTGACTCCGTTCTCGACGAGTCGCGTAACGGCCTCGCTGGTATAGGCATGCGCGAGCACATAGGTGCCCCAGTCGCCGGCCGCCTGGACGGCTGCCCGAATTTCCGCGGGGGAGGGCTGCAGCGTGTGGATCGGGTCGTAGTCCGACATGACGCCACCGCCACCCATGATCTTGATCTGTGTCGCACCGTTCTTCAGGTTCTCACGCACGGCGACCAGTGTCGCATCCACACCGTCGGCGAGTACGGCATTGTCTGCCGATAAATAGGGGTTGCCACCTGTGTGCGCCGGATTCGCTTCATGCGGAGCACGCCAGTCGCCGTGACCGGCAGTCTGGGACACAATCGCTCCTGAGGGAAACACCCTCGGGCCGTACAAGTCCCCGGAGTTGAATGCCCGCGCAAGGTCCGGGTGTGTGCCGCCCGCGTCGCGGATCGTCGTGAAACCGTGATCCAGGAAGAACTTCGCGGCTGCTACCGAGCGTGCACCAACCGCTGTTGCGTGCTCCCTGGGGGCCGAAGTGGGTGAGTGCATTCCGAGATGCACATGCAGGTCGATAAACCCCGGTGTCAGAATTCGGTTGTTGCCGGCTATTACGGTGGCGCCTTCAGGCGCTGCGATCGGATCGCTCGAGATCTCGGTGATCAGGTCGTCAACGACCAGGATATTGCCAGATGTGAGTTTCGTATCGACACCATTGAATATTCGAACGTCTTCGATCAGTACGGTTTCCGCCTGCGCGGCGAATGCGATCAGGGCAATGCAAAGGGACGCGAGCAAGCGATTCATGCGGTTCTCCACCTTGTCGTTATTGTGAATGCGGTAATACTATCGTGCTACGGTAAACGAAATACAAATAGAGGGGGATGGCATGTTCCGAATCACGGCTACAGCCGTCGGCTTGCTCATTGCCGGGTCAGTCCCGGCCCAGGACAGTAGCGAGTCCTATTCCAAAGATTACCAGCGCGAAGCCCTGGAGATGTTCCGGCACGTTATTTCGCTGCGCACGGCGGAAGGTCACGGCAAGGTGCCCGAGATGGCCGAGTACCTGGCGGCGCTGTTTATCGATGGGGGATTTGATGCCGAGGACGTTACGACCGTGCCCTACACCGAGGCCACGGGCGAAGAGGTGGCCTCGCTCGTCGTACGCTACCGCGGCAATGGCCTGTCAGGAGAAAAGCCCATCCTGCTATTGGCGCATATGGATGTTGTCGACGCCATCCGCTCCGACTGGGTACGGGATCCATACACGCTCATTGAAGAGGACGGCTATTTCTTCGGCCGGGGTACGTCGGACAACAAGGAAGGTGTCGTCGCGCTCACGTCGACGTTCCTGCGGCTGCAGCGCGAAGGTTTCACGCCTACGAGGGACCTGATTATCGCGTTCACCGGCGATGAAGAGACGACGATGGAGACCATCCGGCAGCTCGTGAACGACTATCGCCATCTGGTGGACGCCGAGTTCGTACTTAACTCGGATGCGGGTGGCGGCTACCAGGACCACGAGCATGAGTCGGTTGCCTACCTGATGCAGGCCGCTGAGAAGACCTACGTGACCTACGAACTGACGGTGCGCAACCCGGGTGGTCACAGCTCTCTGCCACGTGCCGACAACGCAATCTACGAACTGGCAGCGGTTCTCAAGAACATCGAAGCCTACCGCTTCCCGTCGCGGGTGAACGAAGTCACGGGCGAATATTTCCGTGAAATGTCCACGCTCGTAGGCGGCGAGCTCGGTGAGGCAATGGGCGAGTACGCGGAAAACCCGGGAGCCCCGGACGCCCAGGCAGTGCTTGAGACGCACCCGGCCGAGGTTGGCAATACACGCACCACCTGTGTTGCGACGATGCTGCAGGCCGGGCACGCCGAGAACGCCTTGCCGCAGTCGGCGACGGCGACGGTCAATTGCCGCGTCTTTCCCGGTGTACCCGAGCCCGAGGTCCGGGAACAGCTCATGCGCGTCGCCGGCAGTCCCGAGCTCGAGATCGCCCTGGTTTACGAACCGAACGAAGGGCCGGTTTCGCTGCTGCGAGAAGACGTCAACTCGACTGTTGCTGAAGCTGCAGCCACACAATACGGGCCCGTACCGCTCGTGCCACACATGTCAGCCGGGGCGACGGATAGCCAGTACACGCGAATTGCCGGGATGCCTTCCTATGGCGTCAGCGGGATCTTCATGCGCCCTGAGGACATGTTTGCCCACGGCCTCAATGAGCGTATTCCGGTGAAGTCCTTTTATAACGCGCTGGATTACTGGTACCAGGTGCTCACGGAGCTTGGCTCTGAATAAAATAAAAGAGGCGCCCATGATGGGCGCCTCTGACTGCCTTGGTTTTTGTTATTGCGGCAGGGGGAATGTCAGGGGACTATCCGTTCACCACCTTCCGCCGGATCGTCGTCCCAGCCGAGTGCCAGCCAGTCGATCTGGTCGCCAAGATGGCAATCACCGCAATCGCCGCCCATGCCCCAGGCCTGGTCAGCTGGTGCAACTTCATGGTTAACCGACAGGTACATAACGGTGTCCTTGAAGTAGAAACTACCGCTGTAGCCCTGGTTGGTAACTAGGTCCGCGTCTGCTAACGCAGCATCCCAGTCGTAGTTAACCCAATACGGATTCTGCCCGCCGGCCATGCCAAACAGGTGCGGAACCAGGATCTGGTCGTCCGCAGAGTCAGCAGGCTGGTTGCCGGTCATTTCCTTGAACGGATAGATCTTGGAATCTGCATCGGTCCAGTCGCCTACCGGCATCGCCAGTACCGCGGGTTCCGGGCCCGGGAATGTGTCATTGACATTGATCAGGGCCTTTTCATACATGCCGTTGAACCACAACAGTTTCGGCCGTACGTCATTTGCCCAGACGAAGGTGCCTTTCTTCTTGGCATAGGTGTCGCGTCCTGTTACAGGATCCGTCGGAATAGGATCGATATCCTGACCGGCATCTGCCCACCGCCAGTCAACCTTCGTCGACGTGTGGCGCGCGAATACCGGGATATGGCAAACCTGGCAAGCCAGCCGCTGGTGGTGGTCATTCTGGAACGCGACTTCGATCGTCGTGCCCGCGTGGATGCCGTTGACTTCACCGTGGCAGTCGTCACACTGTTTCATGACGCCTTCGTCGACGGAGTGATAAGGCATGCCACCGATACCGTGAGAGAGCAGTTTTTCGTTGGCATCGCGTTGGACAGTGTGGCAATCGACACATTCAAAGTCCTCGCCATCGGTGCCCATGTGGACATCGAATTCACGCGTCGTGTTCGCGAGAGACATCGCCAGATCGCCGTGTTTGACGTTGTCGCCGCCGCCAGCCTTGGCGTGACAATCGATGCAATTGTCGATTGTCGGCCGTCCCATTGCGACGCTACGAGCAACGAGGTCGAGGTCTACCGCTGGGTCGGGCAGGCCTGCCGTAGTCGGTGCTTTCGCGTACGTACCGGTCTGATCGTGGCATACGAGGCAGTCGACGTTATCTGTGTCCAGGAAATCAAAATTCTCGTCGGCGTAACCGTAGCCCGCGTGGCATTGCGTGCAGCGTCCTTCGTTAGTCGGGATCGCGATGCAGAAGTTATTGAGTATGTCCTTCTTGCCGTGCTGCCCGGCCGGGTCGTTGACAATATTGGTGGCCACGCCTTCCCACGTGAAATGAGCTGTGCCGATAAATTCATCAGCCAGTTTGCCGTGGCAGTTCAGGCACGACTGCGTGCCTTCGTAGGGTTTCTCGGTGAAATAGCCCGCATGCAACTGGGCGTTTGAATACCCACCGCCCGCGAGAGGATTACAGTCGTAGACATCCACGACGCCGTCGTCATTGAAGTCTTCGCCCGGCAGATCGCCTACACCGTTGTTGTTAAGGTCCCAACAAGCCTGTCCGTCGGCCCCGGCAACGCCGTCCTGGCCGTCCAGGCCGTCCAAACCATCATCGCCTTCGCAACCTGCCAGGCCCAATCCGAGGGCGAAAACGAGCAGGAGATAGGCGTGTCTAGCAATACCATGCCTTCTGGTCATAGTGGTTTCTCCAAACGTGTGTGAGTGAAAGCGGTGTCGTGCGGATTCACGAATAGAATCGGCCCGGTGAAAACCAGGGCGCGGGCAGGGGGCGTCAGTACGCCGTAACATGCGGTACGTATCATTGTTCTTGTCTTTCGAATCTGCCCGGTATTAGCAAATTAGAATTTACTAATATCCTGATGCGTATCATCCGGGCTTGGGCGCAAATCTCAATACGTTGGATCAGGAATTTTCGTAAGGACTTTTACCTATCCTTTTTGTAGTAGAGGTTCATTGAATCGGAACGCTTTTTGCCCCATCGTACGGACATGAGAGGCGATACCCGCAACCGAATCCTCGTGACCAGCCTGCTGCTGTTCAACGAACACGGAGAGCCACACACTTCGACGAACGATATTGCCGACGAGGTGGATATCAGTCCCGGAAACCTTCACTACCACTTTCGCAAGAAAAGTCAGATTGTCGACGCATTACTCGAGGAGTTCCGGGCTGATGCCAGGCGCGTCCTCGCGCCACCCCAGGTTGATGCGGTAACGATTGACGACTTCTGGATGTTCCTGCACCTGCTGCTAGAGTGCACGGCATCCTACCGCTTCCTTTTCCGGGACCTGGAGACGCTTGCTGAAAGTTACCCGGGAGTCGCGCGCGCGCTTGGCCACTTCGCCAAAGGACTGGCAGCGATGTTCGAACTTTACCTGCGCGGCTTATCGGCTAATGGGCTACTCGCGATGGGCGACGATGACGCGCCGATCATCGCGCGAAACCTGGCCGTGATCGCGTTGTTCTCGGACCGCTTCGATACCCTGACCGGCAAAACGGGTAGCGCGGACGACTCTGCCCTGCGCATCGCCGGGTCCATTTTGAATGCGTTGAAGCCATTTGCAGCGGACTCCGAGTCGGCGTACATCGACGATCTTGCGGCACACTACGGCCGATAAAAAAAGGGCTACCCAAGCTTATGCAAGGGTAGCCCTTTCAATAAAGAAAGCCGCTAGAGGGGGGTATTAGGCAGCTTTCTTGAACGTATCACGTACTTTGTCACGTGCTTCGTCGACTTTCTTTTCGACGTCCTTGCGGAAGTCTTCGAACTCGTCTTCCCATTTGTCGACGACCTTCTCGCCGTCTTTCGCGTACTTATTGAATCTCTTGTCGAATTCATTGTACTTCTTGTCGAGTTCTTTCCGGACAACCGTGAACAGGCCAACGCCTGCCAGGAATGTCTTGTTGACTGCCTTGAAGGGAACCGCAATCGGGCTGTCTTCGAGCTTGTCGGCGAAGGTCTTCGCCTTTTCGACGACTACCTTCTCAACTTCCTGGATCTTCTCAACAACGACTTTTTCAGTCGGCTTCTTGGCGGCTGCCTTCTTTACAACAGGCTTCTTGGCGGCCGCTTTCTT
>CAZKZE010000024.1:0-12982 GCA_964557165.1 uncultured Woeseiaceae bacterium | reverse complement strand
TTTCTTGACGGCTGCTTTCTTCACGACGGGTTTCTCAGCCTTTACTTGCTTCGCAGCAGGCTTCCTGGCCGGTGCCTTCTTAATTTCGACGTCTTTTACGTCTTTTACGTCTTTAGCTTCAATTTTGTCAGTCATGGCTCAATTCCTACCTTTTGGTTTTCTTTACCGTTTTCGCAGCCTTTTTCTTTGCTGCGGGTTTCTTGGTGGTCCGCTTGCGAGCAGGGGCTTTCTTCTTCGCAGGCTTACCTTCTTCATTCAGAAGCCGGATGATCTTGTTCAGCTTCTTGTTGATCGCGTCGATGTCGTTTTTGCTCGGGACATTGAGACGATCCATCGCATCGGCTACGCGTGTGTCGAACGCACTTTGCAGTTTGTCGAGCTGCGACTTGCCGCGAACCTGGTCGATGAGGCCAGTAGCTTTCGACTGGGCGTCGTCGGCCATATCGCGAATTGCGTCCTGCACGTCGTCAATCAGCGATTCGGTCTTGGATGTCGTCTTTTCGCGGAACTTCTCGCCTTCCTTCACGAGCGAGTCAAATGTCTTCGCGCCTTTCTTCTGCGCATCGGACAGGGCACCAAGACCGGCCATAAATGCATGCTCGAGCTGCTCGGCAATGTCGTTGACGCGCTTGTCGCTATCTTTCTGTTTTCCAGCGGTTTTCTTGCCAGCCATGGATTGTCTCCCCGTGGAAGATCGTTTCGATGATTGAATCCTAGCTGTTAGGATTAGGGTGTTCACACTAGAAATCCGACCATTACGGGACTTATGAATGAGGATTAGGCGTAGCCACAACTTAGGGCTGGAGGAAGCGCGCAATCGCGCCGACCTGATTGCGGCCGACCTGCAGCAACAGTTCTCGTTAAAGTCGAAATGGCATGGCGACGCGCTGCATGTGCGCGGCAACGGCGTCACCGGGCAATTGAAGGTGGACGAGCAAAATATCGAGCTCGACGTGCGCCTCGGCTTTGCACTGAAGCTGATGGAAGGTCCGATTCGCTCGGCAATCGAAAAAACGATTGACGAGGAACTTGTTTAAGCGGAACAGCTACTCAGTACTTCTTGAGGTCTCCCAGCTCCGCTTTTTGCTGCTCGACCACCGCGGCAACATCCGCCAGGAGTTGCCTTGCATCGTAAACGATGCCGTCCTTAATCGTATACCTGACCCCACCGACACGACCCGGTTGGCCCGTGGCGTCGTCAAGCTTCACGGCACCGGTACCGTACAGCACCTTGAAATTCTCCAGCGGGTTCTCTTCAACGACGATGAGGTCAGCGAGCATGCCCTCCCGGACCACACCAAACTCAATGGGCCTGCCGCTCGGTTTCATGAGTTCCTCGGCACCATGCATCGTCGCCGAACGCACAACCTCGAGGGGATGAAAGCCAGCCTCCTGGAGCATTTCCATCTCGAGGATCGTGCCGAAGCCGTAAAGCTGGTAGATGAATCCCGAGTCGGAGCCAACTGTCACGCGACCGCCACGATTCTTGTAGTCATTCAGAAATTGCATCCAGACATGGTAGAAGTTCCGCCACGCGATCTCGTCTTCCGCGGTCCAGTAGAACCAGTAGGCACCATGGCTCTCGCGGTTCGGCGTGAAGAAATCCCATTGCGTCGGCAGTGTATAGACATCGTGCCAGTCCGCATTACGTGCGCGCATCACGTCACGGCCAGCCGAGTAGATTGTCATCGTGGGGTTGATCGTGAAATCGAGCGCGAGGAATTCTTCGAGCAACGCATTCCATTTGTCCGAACCGCGGCCCGCAATCAGGTTCCATTGGCGAGCGACCTGTCCAAACCGGTGTTGTTCGTTGTTGTAGTTCATGTCGACGGGCCAGGGCTGGACGTCGTTGCTCTCGTACATGGCCTCAAACAGGCCGTAATAGTGCGTCAGGGAGCCCAGTCCCAGCCGGGCAGCATCCTGGGCGTTCATCTGCGCGACACCCATTTGCCCGAGATGGGCAACCGATCCGAGATTGCGCGCTGCTGCTTCGTCCAACAGCGCTTTCATGATCTCGGGACGATAAGCGCCGAGCTTTAACCCGTCGATCCCGGCGTTGGCCGCGTAGCGAACCCAGTCCCTGGCTTCGTCGGGGGTCCGAATCGTCTTCTCTTCGTATCGCTCTCCAGACCCCATCCGGTGGTAGGAGAAGATCCTCGGTGCCGCGATTTCGTTGTTTGCGCTGCGCTGTTTCTCGCTGAGCGAGAATTCCATTCGGCCGCTCGGGACGCCACGCACCGTCGTAATGCCGTGTCCCAGCCATAACTTGTAGGTGTACTCGGCTTCAGGGGCTTTAGTGGAGCCACCGGTATGGGTATGCGTGTCCACGATTCCCGGCATGACATACGCACCATGGGCGTCGATTTCGCGAGTCGCATCGCCAGGGCGGTCGTCTTGATCTATCTCGAGGCCCGGGTACCCGACGCTCACAACTTCTTCGATTCGATTGCCCTCGATGACGATATCCACCGGTCCGATCGGCGGAGCACCGGTGCCGTCAATAAGCGTCGCACCCCTGATAATCAGTCGCTCGAAAGGACCTTCGCCTTCGCTGCGATCCGGCGCCGGAATCATGGTCGGTTCGTCGTCCTGGGCTAGCGCCGGCAATGTCAGACCAGCAATTAGCAGCGTTGCGACGATGCCGCTTGTTATTGTCTTTCTCACGTGAATTCTCCCCTTGCGATTCGACTTACCAGCTACGGCGAACAGTCATGAACAAATTTCGACCGGCAGCGTCGATCCCCGATCCATGGACCCGGTATTGTCGGTCGAACAAGTTATCAACCCCGAGCGTGACTTGCCAATCGGTGTTGGTCCAGGCCGCGCTTGCTCCCAGCATTGCCCAGCCAGGCGTTCCCAGCGGATTGATTCGCACATCACGAACATCGCGAGCGCTCAAGCGATCCTGTTCGGCAGCAGCGACAAGCCAGGCCTCAAAGCTCCAGTACCCGCCAGGCGTGTAGTCCAGCGTAATTCGCCCATTGAGCGGCGGCACGCGATCGGCAGGTTCATTCTCGTCAGCGATGCGTTGTTCGCCATAGGTGTAATTGAGTACCGCATTGATGCTGACGAGTTCTGTCAGGTTTGCGCTGAAGCCTGCTTCAATACCCTGGATAGACGATGACGCCGCGTTGACGCTCTGTACAATGTCCCGCCCATCGGGCGTCTGGTTGCCCGTTGACACTGAGGCGATACGATCCGTGTAGCGCAGCGAATACAACTGCACTTCAAACTGCCAACGGTCCGACCGATGCCGCAAACCAATGTCGCCGTGAGTGACCTGCTCTGATTCGAGGCTCGTGTTCGGGATATTGAATCGATTACCCGGTCGATTTCCCAAGGTGCCGAGGTCCGCAATATTGGGTGCCCGAAAACCGGCACCGGCGTTGGCGACAAACTGCCAGGTGTCGGACAGGTCGTAGACCCAACCCAGGTCACCGCTTAGCCTGCCCGGTGTGATCGTCGTCCCATCAGGCAGGTCTATTCGAACGTCGGTATAGCGAAGACCGGCACTCATGGCATGTCGATCGGCCAGTCTCCATTGCACATTACCGAACAGGCCCGCCTGGCCGACTGTTGAGCCATCCGGAAAGCGCGGCGCAAGCTCGATGATCGAACTATCGTTAATATCCTGGTTGAATCGACTGCTGCGGACTTCGTCGTGATAGATGTCGACGCCGGCTATCCACCACAAGGCTCCCGACTCTCCAGACGCGCTGGCCGTCAATCCGTACAGATCGCTGCTGTTGTTCTCCAGCCGCCGATCGGTCGCTTCGAAATCGCGAGTGATACGGTCGTCAACGATCCGCTGCCATGCCACGTCGAACTTCCAGTCAATTCCCGAAGATGCGATGTAGTCATGCTGGAAATGCGCGAACAGGCGCTGGTTGGGAGCAAACACGAACTCGGATGACGACGGTTCGGTCTGCCCGAATCCGGCAACGAGTTCATCGATGCGGGGTGTCTCGGGTTGTTCCAGGAAATGCAGGTCCAGTAACCAAGAGCGCTCGTCGGACGATATGCCGCGTACGACCGCGCGCAGCGCCTTTGACTCGTAGCCACTCGGTGCAATGCGTTCGCCGCCGCCAACACGACGATCGCCGGTTTCCAGGTACTCCGCACTGAAAGACGCCGCCAGGCTGCGTGTTCCCACGTCCAGAGTCGCTCGCAGCGACTTCTGCAGTTCGGCTGAATCGAATCCGGCAACGACGTCCCCCGCATAGCCGACCTCGTCCGAGCCAAACTCCGGCAGGCGCGATACCGACTGCACGACACCGCCCACGGCCTCGCTGCCGTACAGCGACGCAGGGGTGCCGCGCACCACCTCGAGGCGTTTGACGGAGGACGCCGGGACCAGCGCGAACCAGGGGGTCGGTGCGGTGCGGAAGATCGCATTGCTGAGCCGCATGCCGTCCACGAGGTGCAGAACGGCCGACCCCTTGAGGCCGCGGATGATCACGGCTCCCTGTCCGGGGGTCGTTTGCTGCAGGTTGACGCCAACCTGCGAGGCCAATGCATCAGTGATGAGCTTCTGGCTTATTACTTCCTCACCATCGATGGTTGTGACAGCAGCCGAGACCTCCTCGACAGTCGCAGGGCGGCGGGTTGCGAGCACCGTGATTTCATCGAGCGGTTCGTCGCTTGCATAAGCCGGGAGCGCGACCGCAGCCAGCGGTATGAGTGTGAGCAATTGTGGTCGCATTTACTGTTTCTGGCAGGCTGGGGGGAGTGGATCGGTACCGTTCCACATGGGCGCCGAATGTGATACGAAATCAGCGGCGTAGAGTATTCCATCCTGCCCGCTGAACCAACCAACAATAACGTCCCGGGTGAGAGGCATATCGTAACTGAGCTCAAATCCACCCGCCGGTATCGCCGGCGTCAGAATGTCATCGCCCCCAAGTGCGAGATAATCGTTGGCGACTACGCGGATGCGGTCTTCATCCATGATTTCGCGTCCATCGTCGAGCCGCATCTCGACGTGCATGCCAGCTTCAGAACATGTTACGAAGACGCGCATGCCGGCGAAGCCAGCCTTGCGACGTGAGCCGGCTTGGCGAGCGACCACTTTGCGAAGATCCTGGCCCGAAAGTTCGTGGATCGAGACGATATTATCGAATGGAAACATCTCGTACACAGAGCCGTAGTCCAGATCACCGGCGGGCAGGCCATTACGGATGCCACCAAAGACATTGTGTATGGCGATGTCGGCGTCGAAGGCATCGAGCAATGCCTCCGTAAACAAATTCGACAATGCCGACTCGATGTCCGGTTCCAGGTCGAAAGGTTCTGCCAGGCGAACGCCGAGTTTGCGCTCTTTCAGCTCGATGGCGCGAGCACGGGCAGCTTCTGCGATGCGTAAAACCGCTGGGTTCGGCGACAATTCACGATTCTCGTACGTTCCTTCCAACTCGGCTGTATTGCGCTGCGGAGGGAACACCAGGCGCTCAATGATCTCTCCGCTTTCCCGGCTGAATCGAAAGTCGGCTCGGCCAAAACTGAAGATCTTCGACTTGTTCGCGGTAATCGAAGTCTCATTGACGACGTGTGCGATCGGATTGTGATGGTGTCCGCCAACGATGTGGTCAACGAGACCCGGCTCCAGTTCGCTGGCGACACGCATAATCTCGGTATTCAAATCGCAGGACGACAGGTCATTCGCGTCGGAGAACTCCGTGCAATGGCCACCCGCATGGGCGGCGACGATGACCAGCACTGCGCCGTCCGCACGAAGTTGCGCAGCCTCCCGCGCGATCGTTTCCGCAAGCGGCGCTATTGAGAGTCCGATTGTATTGGCCGCGATCGTTGTCACCAACGCGTGTGACGTGACTACTCCGACTATGCCGACCTTGACGCCAGCCGCTTCGACCATTACCGATGGTCGGACACCTTCCCATTGCACGGGCAGCCCGGTTGCGTCGTCGATCAGGTTCGCGGCAAGGACCGGAAACTGCGCTTCGCGAATGCGTTGCTTCAGCGCTCCGCGAGGGTCGTCAGTCGCATCGACGGGTATTGCCTTGGGCCCTTCCGGTCCGAAATCGAACTCGTGATTTCCGATCGCCGCGGCCGTTACGCGGAGCGCGTTGTAAGCGTCCACCACAGCCGCGCCCTCCGAGAGATTCGAGGCGATCGTCCCTTGCCACATATCACCGGCGTCGATCAGCAGCACCGCACCGCCATCGCTGTGCCGCGCCTGGCGCAAGGCATCGACATAGGCGGAAAAATTAACCAGGCCACCGAACTCGTCTTCGGCATTCATTGCGCCATGCACGTCATTAGTGCCGACGACCGAAATCGTGACAGTATCCTGCGTGTCCGCACCCGGTGAGCATGCGGCGAGCAATACGGTGAGAAAAAGGGCCGACGGGCCGCAAATACGTGACATTAGTTGAACATGTACAGTCTTTTCTGGGGCAAACATTCTAACTTGTTGCGAATCTGGCGCGAAATACAATATGCGAACGGCAACACCTGCGTATGATCTGTCGGATGGCAACCAACGAGCACGTCTCCGAGTACAGCGTCACTGAAGAGATTATTCACGCCCTGACGCATGGACTCGGTGTGATTCTCAGTATCGCCGGCCTGTCCTGGATGTTGTATCTCTCGATAGGCGCTGCCGACCCATGGCGTATTGTGGCGAGCTCAATTTACGGTTTAACACTGATCGCACTGTTTCTCGCGTCAACCGTGTATCACTCGATGTATGCATCGAGGCACCGCGCGATCTTCAAACTGCTCGATCATTGCGCGATCTACCTGCTGATAGCAGGCACCTACACGCCATTTCTGCTGGTCGCGATGCGTACCGATACCGGTTGGTGGCTGTTCGGGACAATCTGGGCGCTCGCCACGGCAGGCATCATCAAGAAGCTCTGGTTCCGTCATCGCTTTCCGAAGATAGCACTGGCCAGTTACCTGGCGATGGGCTGGCTGGTCGTCGTCGCCGCGCCACAGTTGGCCGATGCAATCGGGCCGAACGGAATGACATGGCTGGTTGCCGGCGGTCTCTGTTACTCGGTTGGCGCGGTCTTCTACGCCATGAAACGCATACCGTTCAATCATGCCGTGTGGCATGTATTTGTCCTCGGCGGCGGCATCTGCCACTTCCTGGGAATCGTCTGGTACGTCCTGCCTAGTTAAATACGTCGAAGATCTGGCTGTACTTCAGAATAAATTCTCGCCCTGTCGGCGGACCGCCAACAGCGCGTTCATCGACCTCGTTATAAACCAGGAAGAAGCCCGAATTGGCCTGGCGCAACCAGGAGAAGCGAATGTTGGTGCCTAGCATCTCGCTTGTGTCGTTGTATTGCACCAGGGCCTGTAGCTGGATCTTGGGCGTGAACGAGTAGGACAGCCTCAGGCGCGCGAGGTTAGCCGTGAATTGGCCGTTCTCGTACGGCAGGTCGTAGTCGTTGTAACTGATCGAAAGCTCCGAGCGAAACGTCTCGCCGATTCGATAGCGGATTGTCGGTCTCACTGAAACGCGATCACCGCCGAACTGGCCGCCTACGACTGTTCGCAGATTCAAACTGAAGGGCTTGGACTGGTTCGTGAAGTAGACGAGTGCCACCTCGCTATGGTCGTAGGTGCCGGGAGGTACGACCGTTCCGGGTACGATTTCAAACGCATTAATCACACCCGCACGGGTCACGTTGTAGCCTGTGTGAAATTCAGTTCCTGTCTGGAATTCCCAGTGCACATCCATGTGCAGGATGCCAGTCTCCTGGTACCCATCGGGCTTCCAGTAGCCGCTATAGGAAACATGTGGGCGTATCTCGAGCAGGCTCCAGAGATCATCCGGTCGAATGCGGCGCATCAGGAACGCCGACAGTTTTTCGTAATTTGTCCGCGACAGGAATCCGACCTCCGGATTGAAGTCCTCGCCAACTTCCGTGTAAGAAGCGTTTGCCGACCATTTGGGGGAGCTGTAGTCCGCCTTGAACGAGAACGCGTCGTCCCGGCCGGTACGCGTCGGTGTTTCCGTTCTCGCAGCCCAACCCTGAAGCAATATGTTGTCGCCAATTCCCAGGCGACCATCCACGGCATAGGTCTTGTTAGTGTCCTCCTCAGGAGGCACAAGGTAGGAACCGTCACCGACACGGTCGACGTAGATTGCGCCGATGGAGGAGCGATTCGGCAACTCCTGGCTGATGCGGGCGACCGTGAAGTCGTTCCCCGGCGCGAGGCCGGCTACCGCCGCCGTACTCATGTAGAGCAGGCCGACATTGGTTGTTTCACCGATCTTGCCCGACAAGCGAGCACCGCCATCGACAGGAATGGGTGTGCCGTCATCGGCAATACCGATACGCCGGCTGAAGAACATCTCGACTTCTTCACCGTTGCCCACTGCGAATTGACCGGCGTTCTCCAGGAAGAACGGCCGCTTTTCCGGAAAGAACAGGTTGAAACGATCCAGGTTTAGTTGCTGCTCGTCAGCTTCGACCTGTGCGAAGTCGGTGTTGTAGGTCAGGTCCAGTGTCAGGCTCGGCGTAATCGAGTACTTCACGTCGAATCCGAAGTCGTTGTCAGACTCTGTCCCTTCGGTCGTTCCACCACGCTGCCATTGGCCCAGTACGTAGGGCGTAATCTGCAGATTGCGCTGGGGCGGGGGCGCGACGCCTTGCAGCGTGCCTGCCTCGGAAACTCGGTAAAGGTTTCGATTGCGCTCGAGTTGAGACCAGTAGGCGATCTCGTTGTTGCGGCGGATGTTCCTCTGGAAGTTGATTCCCCAGTCCTGCACGTCGCCGCTGCCATAGCGCAACGTGTGGAAGGGAATGCGGAACTCCGCGATCCAGCCCTCATCTGTGATCCGCGAGCTGACGGTCCACGTACCATCCCAGTTCAAATTGAAAGCACCACCGCCGGAGCCGAAGTTGTCGCCGGAGCCTTCCTTCGTTACTTGCCCGTCATACTCGATGCCTGCCGCATTTGTACCGAACACGTAGCCATTCTGGCGATCCAGCAGGCCGTCGATCACGAAGAGAAATGCGTCAGTGTCATTCAGACTTGAGTCGCGGCGACTATCCGTGACGATGATCCCGGCCGGGTCGTCGTCAAAGGCCATAACACCGACATACAGGGCATCGTCGGTGAAGCCAACGTACACTTCGGTCCGCTGCGTCGCCGGCTGTCCGTCATGCGGTTGCACCTGCCAGAAACCGGATGTCGGAACCGCAACGGTCCACGCCGGATCGTCCGCGATATTGCCGTCGACGACGGGCGCAGTATCGAGCCTGGTAGCGCTGTGTGATGGAGCGACCTGCGGTCTGTCCGAATCCTGCGCTAGTGCTGCCGTAGCGAGAGAAAGCGCTACTACAGTGATCAAGAGGTTGGCGCGCATGCCGGGAAAGCCGGGTGGAAACATGGAATTGCTGGCTGGGTTGGGCGAAATTGATGACGCAGTATACGCGATTGTCCTCGGTAGTATCCTCGCCGCTGTCTGCAATGCCGTGGCCATTGCAGGCGCCAATTCGTACTAATACGAAGTGCGATTAGCGGCACCCGGCGGTAGGGTAAACCTGCACAGCTGCGTGGAGGTGTGTCATGAGTCGCAATATTCTTTGCGTTGTTGAATTCGACAAGTATCCGAGACAGGTCGTGGAACGTGCAGCGTGGCTGGCAAAGTCGCATGACTGCAACCTGCACCTGCTCGTGAGCGATCCTGTCACCGATTTTCTCGGTGAAAGCTATGTGTATCTTCTCGAGTCACAGCACATTGCCCAGAGTATCGAGGCCTTACAGGATGAGGCGATAGCAGAATTGCTTGATGCCGTCGAAAAAGCCGGCGTCAGGGTTGAGGTAAACAAGTCGGGTGATCGACATGTGGCAGACGTGATTCGCCGGGAAGCAGAGGCACGCCAGCCAATGTACGTCGTCAAGGGAACCCATTACCACACTCCGTCTGAGAGGGCGTCGTTGGGGAGCGCCGACTGGGACCTGATCCGCAATCTTGATTGTCCGCTTTGGTTCGTGAAGCCAGTCGATTGGAAGGAGCCCCCGGTGGTTGTTGCAGCAGTCGATCCGGTGCACGCACACGACAAGCCCGCGCACCTGGATCTCAGCATAATCGAGCGTGCTCGCGTCATTGCCGAGGACTGCAAGGCCGCTCTGCTCGTTCTGCACACTTACCAGACGCTCGATGAAATCGGATCTCGAGCCACGTGGGCATTCAAACCGAAGAGACTTCCTGTTGAGGACCTCAATAAGAAGATCAGGACAGAACACCAGCAGGCGATGCAGCTGCTCGCGGAGACGAGCAAATTGCCGGACGACTCGGTTTTCGTTCTTCCAGGCCGGCCCGAAGAAGTGCTACCGGCGTTCGCCGAGGAGAAAGGCGCGAGTCTGGTCGTCATGGGTGCCCTGGCGCGGTCGAAGATGAAGCAGCGGATCGTCGGCAGTACAGCAGCAAGAGCGCTGGATCATTTTAACTGTGATGTCCTCGTGGCACACGCGAAACCGAAACTCTAGCGGAAGTTCTGCCTTCAGGCGTAAATGCGCTTGAGCAACGGTCCCGTTTTCCGGGTGCCGACCATGCTCATTGTCGTAATGAGCCCGGCCATCATTGCCCCGGTAACGCCACAGGTCAGGATGTCCTGGCCGGTAAGCCAGAGCCCCGGGATTTTTGTTTTTGGGCGCAGCCAGTCCTGTTCCAGTCGTTCGCCGGTGTGCGCGAGGCCGTAGAGTTCGCCCCTCTGGTAGCCGCCGAACCAGTTCGTCGAAAGCGGTGTCGACACTTCGTAGTAGTCGACCTTGCCGCGAGCCTGGGGGACCTTGTCGTAAAGGATATCCATGAGTCGTTCGCCGAACCGGGCCTTCAGGGACTCGTAGTCTGCCCCGCGTTTACCCCAAGTTTCGCCGCGCCATTGGTCGAACCACTCGTAAGGAGCGGGTGCCACGATCTCGACGGTCGCGGTGCCTGGGTGACGGTTTTCGTAGTCGGGGTCCTTCGCCGATGGGAACGAAAGGTAGACGACGGGGAAGGGCGCGTCGGGGTCATCCATAAAACGATCCACGGCAGCATCGTAGTCGTTTGACGGATAGATCCAGTAGTTGGTGCGCGGCAGCCCGATCTCTTCCGCCGTGCCTTGCAACCCAATGTAGACACCGAGATGCCCCAGGCTGGGTTCGACGGTCTCCAGTTCGCTGAGGTAGCCTGTTCGCCTGGCGATCTCCTCGGGCACCAGGTGATTGAACGTGTTGTTGACGCCGGCCGATGAAATTACGCAGTCGCAGGGTATGCGGTGGCCGTCCTGCATCTCGACGCCCGTGACACGTCCTTGTTCGATGATTACCTGGTCGACTTTCGCGTAGGTAAACACCTCGCCGCCCGCCGCCTGGATCTTCGGGATGATTGTCTCTGCAATGCGCCACGATCCGCCGACGGGGTAGTAGCCGCCGTAAAGATAGTGGCGTGCAATCATGGCGTGCGCCATGAAAGGCGAGCGTTTCGGTGGCAGACCCATGTCTCCCCACTGGCCGCACAGCGTTGCAATCAGATCCTCATCGTCAGTCAGTTCGCTGAGCACTTCCCATGTTGTGAGGCGGTATGCGCCTCGTCGCTTCCAGGCCAGCCAGGGACTCATCGCAGCGGCGGCCAGCGGCGGCATACCACGTCCCATGCCGAACGCGGAAAGCGCATCGCCCGAACGATCGAGCAATGCCATGTAGCGATTGACGGCTTCTTGCTCGTTCGGAAATTGACGAATCAGGTTGTCGCGAAACTCTCGTTTTCCGGCAACCGCACTAAACACATTGTCGCCGATGTAGAAGCGATCGTACTCATCGTTCATCGGCGCCCATTTCAGTTCGCCGCCCGACAGGTAGTCGAACATCTTGCGCGTTCGCGTGGGCGCGCCGACTTCGCCGATGTAGTGAACGCCAACGTCCCACTCGTAGCCGGCTCGTTCGTAGGAGTGTGTGTATCCCCCGGCCGTGTAATGCTGCTCGAGCACACAGACTTTCTTGCCAAGGTCGGAGAGGAGGGCGGCCGTCGTCAAGCCGCTCATGCCTGAGCCAATTACGATTGCATCGTAGTCGGGCGCGAGCCGCTTAGGACGATAGCGATAGCCAATGCGTAATGTACTTGGGGATAGCGACATATGCTTTTGCGAAGAGACTTGTTGGCCGCAGCGACGTTACCACAAGCCGCTGCGTCAGTAACTGACGTAGTAGTTGACCAGCACCGCGACGTCGCCTTCGTCGAGGAGTTCGATCTTCTCTTCCATTTCAGGCAACAGGTTTTCGCGCGCGCCGCTCAGGTAGGCTTCCAGCGCGTAGCTGAGGTATGCGGACCGTTGCCCATGCAATGGCGGCCCGAGCATATCGTCGACGTCCGGGTCGTCTGGTGGAAGATGGCAACGCGCGCAGAGTTTCTGGTGCACCTTCTCACCGATTGCCGCGAGCTCTGCGTCGAAAGGTTCGTCGAGCGACTTGCGGGGAAGTGCGCCGTAATGCTCTGCCAGGTCAGCGATGTTTTCGTCACTAAGCAAGACGACGGTATCGCACATGACCGGCTCTTCAGGACATTGCCGCGCGCCATCCTTGTAGGCATAAAGAGCTTCCTCGATGTGAACGGTCGGCATGCCCGCAATGACAGGGACATTGGCCTTGCCAACCCCGGCACCGTCTTCCGCGTGGCAGGACTTGCAGGCCTCGACGATCTCCGGAGCGGCGTACGCAGCGCCCGACAGGACGGCGGTCATCAGGAACGTGAGTATTTTTTCCGCTGATATCAGCTGCATAGCAGGCCCTATATGTTCTGCCGTAGGCGTTTATACTTATCGAGTCGGTGCTTGCCACGCTGCCTCATGGCGTACCTTTTAAATATATTAGTATTACGTGATATGCAATGACGGAGTACACGTATGTGCCTCGCAGTACCAATGAAAATAACAACTATTGACGGCTATCAGTGTACCTGCGAAGCCAAGGGTATTGAACGCGAAGTCAGCCTGTTCATGTTGCAGCACGAAGAGATCAA
>CAZKZE010000023.1:0-35344 GCA_964557165.1 uncultured Woeseiaceae bacterium | reverse complement strand
CCAAGGGTATTGAACGCGAAGTCAGCCTGTTCATGTTGCAGCACGAAGAGATCAAACCGGGTGATCACGTACTCGTTCATGTCGGGTACGCGATACAAAAAGTGTCCGAGCAGGAAGCCGCTGATTCCTGGGCGCTGTTTGACGAGGTTCTGGCCGAGATCTGACCCACCAGAAAGGGAGACTGTCATGTGTGATACCTGTGGATGCAACGTAACCCCCGGCAACGAACACCTCGTTGCAGCGGGTGGCCACCTCGCAAAAACTTCCAGCGGCAACGAGTCGGTCGAAGTTCTCAAGGGCCTGCTCGATGCGAATGACCATCAGGCGGCGCATAATCGCGAGCATTTTGCACGCCACAAGGCGTTGGCCGTCAACCTGATGTCATCGCCCGGGGCAGGGAAGACGGCGTTGCTGGAGGCGACGATCGACGCATTGGCGGGCGAACTCAGTATCGCGGTAGTCGAAGGCGACCTCGAGACCGAAAATGACGCCGAACGCATTCGCCGGAAGGGCGTACCCGCAGTGCAGATCAGCACCGGCAGCGCCTGCCATCTCGATGCTCACATGGTGCATACAGCCCTGCACGATCTCGACATCGACGACGTCGATATTATCTTCGTGGAAAATGTTGGCAACCTGGTGTGCCCGGCGAGTTTCGATCTCGGGCAACACCTGAATGTCACTTTGCTATCCACGCCCGAAGGACACGACAAACCGGCCAAGTACCCGGTGATGTTTCGTGCTGCCGACCTCGTACTGATTACCAAGACTGATCTGTTGCCGGTGCTAGAGGATTTCGATCCGGCCTACGCTGAAGATTGCCTGCGGCAACTGGCGAGTAGCGCACCCCTTATGAATGTGTCCGCGCGCAATGGAGACGGTCTGGCGGAGTGGCTCGATTGGCTGCGGACAGAGCTGGCGACAGTGCGCACGCAAGATGTGGCGATCGGGGCAGACTGATGACCAAGCATGCCGCTGACTGGCTGGAGGAACTGCAGGGTCTGGGAATCGACAAGCCGCTGCGCATCATGAACGTCTGCGGCGGGCACGAACGATCGATATCGATCGCCGGTTTGCGCACCGTGATTCCCGACAACGTGGAGCTGGTGCCCGGGCCGGGTTGTCCGGTTTGCATCTGTCCCGAAGAGGACGTCTACGAGGCGATTCAGATCGCGCTTAACGAGGATGTTGTTCTCGTCGCGTTCGGCGACATGTTGCGTGTTCCCGTCAATGTGCCGAAAAGCGAGCCGCGCTCGCTCGAGCAGGCGAAAGCCGCGGGAGCCGACATAAGGCCCATCGCATCGCCTACCGAGGCCGTGCGCATCGCGAACGAGGATCCGTCACGTCTTGTGGTGTTCTTTGCAGCGGGATTCGAAACGACGACTGCACCCGTCGCCGCGATGCTGGCCGAGGGTGCGCCCGAGAACCTCCTGGTGCTCCTGTCCGGCCGGCTGACCTGGCCCGCTGTTGCAATGCTGCTTGATTCCGGTACGCCCGGGTTCGACGCGCTCATCGCCCCGGGTCATGTTTCCACGGTAATGGGGCCGGAGGAGTGGGAGTTCGTCGTCAAAGACCATGACATCCCGTCCGCGGTCGCCGGATTCACGCCGGACTCGCTACTCGCGGCAATGTACTCGGTCCTGCGCCAGTTGCGCGACGGCCGGCATTTTCTCGACAACTGCTACCCGCAGGTCGTCAGGCCGGGCGGCAATGCGGAGGCGCGCCGCCAGGTCGACCAGGTCATGGATATCGTGGACGCGAACTGGCGCGGCATCGGAATTATCCCGAAATCGGGCTACGCCCTGCGCGAGGCCTACGCTGCACATGATGCACGCAAACGCTTCGAGTCTTACGCCGACGACTCCAGGAAGCGGGTCGGCGAAATGCCGCCGGGATGCGACTGCGCCCAGGTCGTCCTCGGGAAGATCTACCCGAACCAATGCAGGCTTTATGGCCTTGCGTGCACGCCACGCAAGCCGATCGGGCCTTGCATGGTTTCGGATGAAGGCGCCTGCCGTATCTGGTGGTCGTCCGGCATGCGCGAAAACGAGTGGGAAGGACGGGAGAAGGACGCTGCCAGTGGCTGAACTCGCCATTAACGTTGGCGAGACAGGTACAAAGCGGGTTCGGCTGCAGGGCCACGTGCAAGGTGTTGGTTTCCGGCCGTTCGTTTATCGCCTGGCAATTCGGCACGGCATTGTCGGCCATGTTCAAAATCAGCTTGGCGAAGTCGAGGTAGTGGCGCAGGGCAGTGCTGAAGCGCTCGAGCGCTTTGTCAGCGACCTGGTTGCCGACGCCCCTCCACTGTCATCGCCGTCCATCCTGAGTGTCGAGACCGTCGACGAGGTCGACCGTGAACTCTTCGAGATTATCGACAGCGCGGCCGATACGGACGCGAAAATTTTTGTACCGCCCGACTACTTCATGTGTGATGACTGCAAGGAAGAACTGCAGGACTCGTCAGACAGGCGCTATGCCTACCCATTCATTAACTGTACGCAATGCGGGCCGCGTTACACGTTAATCGAAGCGCTGCCGTACGACCGGGTCAACACGAGCATGTCGGGTTTCCCGCTGTGCCCTGATTGCGAGGCCGAATATCGTGATCCGGGCAATCGACGTTTCCATGCGGAACCGGTTGCTTGTGCCAATTGTGGGCCGCAACTGCAGTTCGAACTGCCGGGTCGTGAGGCCGTTACTGCAAGTGACGCCGCACTTGCCGAAGCCGTCGAGACTATTCGCAGCGGCGCCATTGTCGCCATCAAAGGCATCGGTGGGTATCACCTGGTCTGCGACGCGAAGAGCGAGGAAGCGGTGGCGACGCTGCGTGAGCGAAAACGCCGCCCGGACAAACCGCTTGCCGTGATGTTTCCTGTTGGCGGCGATGACGGTCTCGCTATCGCGCGTGACTATGTTTCATTTGCCGACGAAGAAGCGAACCTTGCGTCCGGGCCGGTTCGGCCCATCGTCCTGGCCCGCCGCAATAGCGATTGTGCGCTCGCTGCCAACGTGGCACCCGGACTCGACGAAATCGGTGTCTTTCTTCCATACAGCCCTTTGCACCAGTTGCTCCTTGATGCCTTGGGAGAGCCCGTTGTCGCGACGTCAGGCAATATCAGTGGCGAGCCGGTGCTGACGGACAATGCCGAAGCATCACGTCGCCTGCGGCCCGTCGCGGATGCATTTTTGCAGCATAATCGGCCGATCGTGCGGCCGGCCGACGATCCGGTCTACCGGCGCATTGCGGGCGCGATGCGACCGCTGCGGATCGGCCGAGGTTGTGCGCCCTGCGAACTTGGATTGCCGTACCGCCAGCGCGAGCCTTTGCTGGCTGCGGGCGGGCATATGAAGGGAACGGTGGCACTGAGCTGGGACGATCGCGTCGTCATTTCACCTCACATTGGCGAGATGGACAGCCCGCGCAGCCTGGAGGTATTCGCACAGGTGGCGAGTGACCTGCAGAGCCTCTACGGCGTGCGAGCAAGCCGCATCGTATGCGATGCACACCCGGGATATACCACGCACAAATGGGCGCAACGGCAAGGGCTGCCAGTGGATAGCGTTTGGCATCACGAGGCCCACGCGAGTGCTGTTGCGGCCGAGCTCGAGCGGCCCGGTGACTGGCTCATGTTCGCCTGGGATGGCGTGGGCCTCGGCAGCGATGGAACGTTGTGGGGAGGGGAGGCGCTTGTGGGCCGGCCCGGCGACTGGACGAGGCGGGCGAGCCTGCGAAACTTTCGTCTTCCCGGAGGTGACAAGGCAGGGCGCGAACCCTGGCGCAGTGCGGCGGCGTTGCACTGGGAGTGCGGCCTGGACTGGACGGCATTACCGGATACCGACGGCATCGCAAGGGCGGCCTGGGAAAACAAGCTGAATTGCCCGGTCACGAGCGCTTCCGGACGGTTGTTCGACGCGGCAGCCGCCATCATCTGCGAGTTCCCGCATGCGAGTTTCGAGGCCCAGGGACCGATGATGCTCGAGGCTGTGTGCCGGTCACCGGTCGACGGCATGGCTCTTCCGCTGCTAGAGAGTGATGACGGCATTATCAGAACAGATTGGCAGCCACTGCTTGGCATGTTGGCTGATGCTTCAATCGAGCGGGTGCGCCGCGCCGAGCTCTTTCATGGCAGCGTGGCCCTGGCGATCGTCGAACAGGCGAAAGCACTGGCCGCGCGACATGAATTTGCCCAAGTCGGTCTTTGCGGCGGCGTATTCCAGAATCGAGTGCTGGCCGAGCAGGCGATCTCGTTGCTCGAAGCAGCCGGATTCAGTGCCTTTTTGCCGCTCGCGTTGCCGTGCAATGACGCGGCGTTGAGCTATGGTCAGGCAGCGGAGATTGCCGCCCGAGAACGAAAACAATAACGGACAAATGCAATGGACGACACTCGCATAACCCTGGCGCATGGCAACGGAGGACGTTTCATGCGCGAACTCATCGAAGATGTGTTTGCAAAGGCGTTGTCGGCCAGCGAACTCGATGTGCAGGCGGATGCTGTGCAAATCGATCTTGGTGAAGGCGAGGTCATGATTACGACCGACGGCTTCACCGTGCAGCCGCTCGAATTTCCCGGCGGCAATATCGGTTCGTTGGCCATTCACGGGACGACGAACGATCTCGCGGTGTCCGGTGCCAAACCCATGTACCTGACGCTCAACGCGTTCATCGAAGAGGGGTTCGAGGTAGACCAGCTCGAACGAATTGTTGCGAGTCTCGCAGAGGCCGCTGTCGAGGCGGGCGTTCGCATCAGCGCCGGCGACACCAAGGTAGTGCGACGCGGTGAAGGCGGGGGCATCTACCTTGCAACGACCGGCGTAGGCGTCCGTCTGCCTGGCGTCAAACCGGCGATGGACAAGATTCGGGATGGTGACGTCATGATCGTGAGCGGCCCGGTCGGCGACCACGGAACGGCTGTAATGCTTGCTCGCGAGGAATTCGGCCTGCGTGGTGACCTTGTGTCGGATGCCGGTCCGGTGATGTCCCTAACGGAACCGTTGCTCGCACTGGATGGCTTGCGCTTCATGCGTGACCCGACGCGTGGCGGGATCGCGTCGATCGGGCACGAAATACTGAAAGCGACCGGCCTCGGCGTGCGTTTCGAGGCGACAGTACCCGTTCGCGAACCCGTACAGTCGGTCTGCGACATGCTCGGTTACGATCCTTACTATCTTGCTTGCGAGGGGCGTGTCGTCGCGATTCTTGCTCCGGACCACGCAGACGCCGCACTGGACCTTTGGCACGGCTTGTCCGCGGGCAGAGACGCGGTGCGGATCGGTCGTATCACGGCGGCCGAGCGGCGCGTCATTCTCGAAACGCCGCTAGGAGGCGAGCGCTTCCTGGAAGAACTCGAGGACGATCCACTGCCCCGTATTTGCTGAGCGCGATCGCCTTGCTCAGGTCGATTCCAGTTCGACTCGCTGCAGGATCATCTCGTCGCCGCTGATGACCGTCGTACGAAAGTCACCGCATGTGCCACAGACCAGTCGGTTGGCCAGCGCGGGTGACTCGGTATCGCAGGACTCACAGCGCACGACAATGTCGGCTTCGTCAATCATCAGGTCCGCATCGACAGCGATCGTGCCGGCGGATGCCAGGGGCCAGGCGCTGCGCAGCAGGTCGACCTCGACTCCTGACAACGGGCCAATCCTGAGTTCGATTCGTTGCACGCGGTTGGCTTCATGCTCGGCCGCAATTGATCGCACCTGGTCCAGAATGGACAGGCAGACCGACAATTCGTGCACTTTTTGCGTCTCAGACGATTTCGACGAGTTCGATCGCGAAAGTGAGCGCTTGGCCGGCAAGCGGGTGATTCGCGTCGACGGTGATGGAGTCATCAACAACTTCCGTCACCACAAGGTTCATGACCTGGCCGTCAGGGCTCTGGCTTTGCAGCTGCATTCCGACCGCGGGCTCCATGTCCTCGGGCAGCGCGGATTTCGGAACCTGCTGCACGAGTTGATCGTGGCGTTGGCCGTAGGCTTCTTCCGGCTGAATCGTTACCGACTTGTTTTCACCGACAGCCATGCCGTCAACGGCGCTGTCGAAGCCGGGAATCACCTGCCCGCCCCCCAGCGCGAACTCAAGAGGATCACGGCCGGAGGAACTGTCGAACTCGGTACCATCGTCCAGTGTTCCTGTGTAATGAATGCGGACCGTGTCGCCCGATTTCGCTTGTGTCATGTGTCTTGCTCCTGCGGAATTGCGCACTATAACAGAGGATCCGGGGCTTTTAATCCACATCGCGCCGCGGGGAACCTAGTGAACCGATCATTTTCACATTGCCACCTGCTGGCCGGGATTGACGCGAAACTGGCGGAGTAGGGCAAGTACTTATTTGCATCGCCGCATAGCCGGATTACCGTAAGACTGGGGATTTGTATGCTGCAGGTGATGCCATGAACGAGTCTTCAACGCGCAGTAATATCGTCGAACTCGACACGAGCGTCCCGGTCTGGGAACAGTTTTTCACGGTTGCACCATTGGTTTTGATCGGGAGCAGGGACGAGGACGGATCGCTGGATCTTGCGCCCAAGCACATGGTCACGCCCATGGGCTGGCAGAACTACTTCGGATTCGTGTGCACGCCCCGCCACAATACCTGCCGAAACATCGAGCGGACGGGTGAGTTCACGGTCAGCTACCCCAAACCGTCGCAGGTACTTTTCACCAGCCTGGCTGCGTCACCGCGTTGCGAGCACGGCGACAAGCCCGTCATCGACTATCTCGCCACGTTCCCCGCGACACATGTCGATGGGCGCTTCATCGAGGACGGTAGCCTGTATTTCGAGTGCCGGCATCACAAGACTGTTGGCGGCTTCGGCGAGAATTGCCTGATCACCGGCAAGATAATCGCTGCGTACGCGGACGATGAGTATCTGCGGCACAGCGAATCCGATGATCAGGAGACGATCCACGATGCGCCACTGCTCGCCTATCTCGCGCCCGGACGTTTCACGACTGTAGACCGCTCCAACGCGTTTCCATTCCCGGAGAGTATGAAGAAGTAGCGTCATCATGAGTGCCAACACCGCGGCCAGGGTTCTCGACTACGTCAACAGCCATCAACATGTGCTGACGAATCTAATGAAGGACCTGGTCGATGCCGAGTCCCCGTCGGCGCATCCGGAGACGCACGACAACGTACGACGAATTCTGCGGCTCGCCCTTGCAAGCGCCGGCTACGAATCCCGGGAGACCCGTGGCTCGGACGTGCCCTCGCATGTGTTCGCGAGACCCGCGGAACGCACGCGTGGACGTCCGTCTCAGCTCGTCCTGGGGCACTTTGACACTGTATGGCCGGTGGGAACGATAAAGGAACGGCCTTTCCGCATTGATGGAAACGTCATTCACGGACCGGGGTCCTTCGATATGAAGGGCGGGCTGGCACAACTTGTCCTGGCGTTGCAGGCGATCAGGGATCTGCAACTGGAAACGCCTGTCGTACCCGTGATATTCGTCAACGCCGACGAAGAGATCGGGAGCCGCAGCTCAACACGCTATATCCGACTGCTGGCGCAGCACGCCAATCGTGCGCTCGTACTCGAGCCTGCCCTGGGTGAGCGCGGCGACATCAAGACAGCTCGCAAGGGCATCGGTCGATTTACCGTGACCGTGTACGGGAAAGCGGCACATGCAGGCCTCGATCCGGAGGGCGGGGCCAGTGCGATCCTCGAGCTGTCACATGTGATCCAGAAGCTGTTCGCGTTGAATGACGTAGAAAGGGGGATCACGGTCAATGTCGGTACCGTCGACGGCGGGATTCAACCCAACGTAATTGCCCCGCACAGCAAGGCGGTCGTCGACGTGCGTGTACCGACTGTCGCCGCTGGCAACGAGATCGAGTACATCATCCATTCGATCAGGCCGAACAACCTGGACATACGCCTGCAGGTTGAGGGAAGTATCGGGCGTCCGTCGATGGAGGCGACGCCACGCAATCAGAGGCTGTGGGAGCTGACTAAACAGGTTGGCACCGAACTTGGTTTCGAATTGCATCAAGCTCGCGCGGGCGGTGGTTCCGATGGGAATACCACGAGCCAGTTCACCGCGACCGTCGACGGGCTGGGACCTGTCGGCGACGGTGCACACGCGATTCACGAACACCTGTTGATCGATAAGACGCTCGAACGTGCGGCCTTGTTGACAATGCTGCTGACATCACCAGCCATGGAGGACTACGAGAACAGGAGGAGAGGATGAGCACGAGAATATACGGCTCGCTGGCGCGCATCGCGGATTTTCGGAACAGTAATTTCGATGTGCAGGCGCTGCCGCGATCGAAGTGGAAGACCGGCGATTACGTTGAAGGTGAAGTCGTTGGTTCCGTAACTGAGTTTTATTCTGTCGAGGATCGCAGCGGACACATTGTCAGAGTAGAGCCGGGCGACTGGGTAATTGGAGCCCTCGGCGACCGCGCCGCTACACTCGAGGGCGTTGGTAGCTGGCGAGATATTGGCGACGATGGCCAGATGCACGCGCTAACCAGCGCCGGACTGATCGGCCGCTTCACGTCGTTTTCCAAACTGCTCGCGGATCCGTTGCACTTGAAATACCGCGGCCATCTATGCCGCGGCGGAAGGAAGGTCCGCATGCCCGATTTCGCGATTACGGCAGCCACGCATGCTTTCAATGTCCCGACGCTGCTACTCGTCGGCACGTCGATGTCGGCTGGCAAGACAACCACTGGCCGGCGCGTCTGCAAGGAACTGGATCGGGCCGGTCTTTACGTCATTGGGGCGAAGCTGACAGGGGCGGGCCGCTATCGTGACATCCTGAGTTTCCTGAAGACCGGAGCAACCGAAATCTTCGATTTCGTCGATGCCGGCCTGCCATCTACGGTGGTTCCGGAGCAGGATTATCGCGCGGCGATCCGGCCGGTGCTCAACCACATCGACAAACTGGGACCGGACCTGCTGGTGGTCGAGGCAGGCGCATCGCCGATGGAGCCCTATAATGGCGCCGCGCTCATGGACGAGCTCGGGGACAACGTCGTCTGCACGATTCTGTGTGCCTCGGATCCTTACGCGGTTGTCGGTGTCGAGAAGGCATTCGGCCTGAGACCAGACCTGGTTACAGGCCCCGCTGCTCAAACGTCTGCGGCGGTTGAACTGGTGCGGAAGCTGAGCGGTCTGCGCGGCATCAATATTATCGATCCGGCAGCGAGAGGTCCGTTCCGAACGTTTCTTGTCGAGCACCTTGGTTTGGGGAACGGCGAAGGCCAGAAAAAAATTGCCCGGTGACATGCACCGGGCAAACAAAAAGCCGGTCGAAAGGGGGGTGCTATTCGGCCAGCGATATTTCCCTGACGCCAAAGCGGTAGCGGATGCCTAGTCCGATTGCGTAGACGTCATAGTCGTAGGGTTCTGCTCCAAGCGTCAGAATCGTCGGCAGCGTCGTTTGCGATACCAGCGCCCAGTCCTGCAATTCGAAGCGTTCCCAGCGCAGGTCGAAAGTACCCGCCAACCGATCTGTGAAGTTGTACGACGCCTCGACGCGGGCCGTATCGAGGGTCGACTCGAGGTCCGGCAAGGTACTCGGTCCTCCACTCAGGCTATCGAGCGAAATCCCCGTTGTTCCTGAGGCGCGGTTGTAGCTCAGGTCGAAGTCGAAATTGCCTTCAGCAGGTCGCCAGCTCATGCCGAAACCGACATGATCGAAGCGGTCCTCATGAAAGGCACTCCAGTCCCACCAGTCAAACTGCTCGGAACCGGTCTGGTGTGCATCAATCCTGTCCATGCCGTACAAGACATAGACTGCCGCGTTCTCTGACACTGCCCAGCTGATGTCGGCCGTGGCACGCATTTCTTCGCTGCCGTTCAGGCCGACCAGCGAATCCTTGTAGTCGTCGTCCGCGAACAGGACGGTGGCACTAAAGGACAAAGGAGACTCGAGCGGCGTCACGTAAGCCGCGACTTCACCGAACTCCCGGTAGCGATACGCGAGGTTGTATTTGCGCATCAACGGGTTCTGTCCGAGATTCGTTGCGACCGTTTCGTTGTAACTATCGATGCCACGCTGCTCCGCGCCGCCTTTGGCCCGAATATCCAGCCACGCCGCAGGCCGCCAGCGCACCTGGCCCCAGCCACGGTCGGTTGTCTGCTCGGCGACCTCCTGGAAGTCGCGATTGACTTCCCTGCGCTCATAACCAGCTGACAATTTAAGATCTCTTGAAAAAGCATACTCACCGCTCAGTGTGAGATGTCCCCGATCAAAGCTGTAGGGCACGTTCTGCTCGGTTTCGCCGGATGGCAGCGAGTCGAGGATGACCCGACTCCAGTCGCTAATCGGCGTCCCGTTGTCCCGTTCGTCGTAGCGATAGCCGAACTTGAGCCGCACCTTCTCGTACGGAAGCGATGTCACGGTGAACGAGTAGTTTATCGTATCGACCTGGCCATCGAGCGTCTCCAGTGGCAAAGGCTGTACCGGTATATCCGGGTTAATCGTGTACGGCAGGAATTCCTGGTTCTGCTTGCCGCGGCCAGATGCGACGAGGAAAGCGATTACGGTGTCCCAGGTTTGCATACGGTACTTACCGGACAGCGACACTTGCGAAAAATCATTGTCCGGTTCGGCCGCCATGCGCAGGGACGAGCCACCCGGCGACGCCAGGAACGGGGTTTCCCAGGTCAATGACGCATTGTTGTTCGTAAAGAACGAACCGTAGTAAGCGAGCGTGAGACTGACGGTTTCGGTATTGTAATGAACACCCGCGTCGACCTGGTCCGTCTCGTAGTCGATCATGCGCGGCAGGAACGATGCCTGCGTGTAACTTCCACCGCTCGAGATGTCGACACCGTCCTTGGTCTGGCGCCTGAAATCTGCGAACAGCACGAAATCGTCGCTGGCATTCCAGTCCCCGCCGAGGCCGATCATCTGCCTGTCAGTCCCGATCGTCTGCTGCTGCAACGAAGAGGACAACTGGGTCATTTGATCGGTCGTACTGGCAGGGACCCAGCCCGACGGGAGGGTCAGCGTGTCGCCAGTGGGCGAATCGAATATCGTGCTCGTGGTGTCAAAGCGCCGAAAAGGCAGTTCGCGGTAGCCGAGCCTCACTTCAAACTGGCCCGGAGCTCCAACGCTTAATTCAAAGACGCGCGAATCGAGACCGAGGTCTTCCATGTAGTAGTCGACCAGGTAGTCGTCACCGTTGTAGCGACCCTGGCCATCGAGGTTCGCATAGGTACCTTTCTCGTCGTAGCCGGTGTAGTTCCCGAAACGAGCCGAGTCGTCACTGACGTTGGTTGCACCGGCCTCGATTTCTGCGCGATAGCCCTGGTCGAACGGGCAGGATTCGCATTTCCAGTTGCTCGTATCCACTTGCGCATAGCCGATCGCTGGCGCCAGCAGGACCAAAGGCACGGTCAGCATGCGGCGCGACTTCATTGTTCTATTCAACATCGCAGCAATCTCCTAACGCATCAGCTTCGAGCCGGACGGGTGATTCGATCCGTGAACCTGGTCGTGGCAGTTCATGCAGGACTGCCCAAGCAACAGGTCAGACGGCGTATTACCCGGCAGTCCGCGCTCGTCCTGGGGCAGGCTCGGGTGGCCTGCCTGGGAATGACAGCTCTGGCACAGAAATGGTGCGCGCATGCTCAACATACCCGGTTGGTTCGACCCGTGCGGGTCGTGGCAGTCGTTGCAGTTCTCCGCCACCGGTGCGTGTTCCCACAGGAACGGCCCACGGAATTCGGCATGGCAGTCGTAACAGGTGCCGTTTGGCGTAGTGTGTGCCAGCAATCGTTCCGGGCTGTCGCCGTGCGGATTGTGGCAACTTGTGCATTCCATCTTGCCCTGGCGAATCGGATGCGCGTAGGGCTTCATGGATTGCGTGCGCTGTTGCTGGTGGCAATCGAAGCAAACCTCTGCCTGCGTGGACATGGCCAGAACCGGGTCGCGCCCTGCATGCAGGGTGTGGCAGTCAGAGCACGCGACCGTATTATCGTCATGCGAGCTGCCGTGCCACGCAAAGCCTGTGTCGCCCAGGTGGCACTCAACGCAGTAATCGTTCTGGTCCTTGATCGGCACGGTCGAGTTCGAGGCGAAAGCAGGAATTGCCGGGCGTTCCTGGCCGCGCCGGACTCGGCCAGCGTGGTCGCCGCCTGGCCCGTGGCAGGCCTCGCATTGCAGCTGCCCGTGTCCAAAGGGGGAATTCGGGTCCTGCGGGACGGCATGGCGGGTCCGGAATACGGCGAGGACTGCCTGGTCGTCATGACACTGGAAGCACGTGTCTGCGCCTTTCTTGCTGTACTTCGGAGGCGTTGCCTCGTCCTCAGCCGATTGCGCCGAAACGACCCCGGTGGAGGCGATAGCCATCAGGGCCATCGCCAGCACCGCGGATTTCCTTACCGTCATTTTCATGCGCATCAGTTGTATTGGAACTCGCCAACGCCGTGCATGACGGCTGTGTCAGCCGACGCCCCCGGACCATGGCAGAGCTGGCAGGTCTCTGTGCCTGAAGAGACGAGATTACTGTCCACGTCCTTTCTGGCATCAAAGTCACCGCCGTTTTGCATCATGTGGTTGGCTGCAAGGTCGCTGACGTGACAGGACGAGCAGACCGCCGAGTTCGGTGAGACAACGACGTCATCGGTAACATCGGCCGGGTCGTTTGCGTCGACCGTCGTGCCGAGTACCTGGGTCGGATCTACCGGATAGAAGGTATCTTCGTCCTTTGCGTGGCAGCCTTCGCAATTGTTGAGTTTGCCTGGATAGACGAAGTCAAACCTATGCGCGGTACCGCCGGAGGGGAAGCGGAAGCCACAGGCCTCGTACGCTTCATCCGTGTAATCGAACGCATGCAGGGCATGGATCATGACTTTCATGTCGATCGTCGCATCGTCATCGGTGCCCAGGTCCGTTATGCAAGGCTCCAACCGCCGGTTGAAGTCAGTCGCGTTCGGCGCGTGACAGGTTACGCACACCTCGATGCTGTCCGTGCGGTTGTTGCCGTGCATCGATAGCTGGTTATGGCAGTCATCGCATTTCTCGATCGCGACAACATTGCGGCGCTCTACTGTGGGACCGGCACCAATGGCCGCATAGGCCGCGACATTGGGCACCGCGATGCGCTCGAGTGAGCCGTCGATATCGACAGCCGGATGGCCATCGATCGTGACAGCAAGCGAACCGCCTGCGTTCGCCGGAATTGCCGTCGGAGACACGACCCGGAACACGCCTTCGCCGCGGTCCTCGGGCGTCGCACCGTTACACGGGATAGCCCCGATGGAGATAGGCAGGCCCGGCGTCGCGCCAGTGTTGTTGTTGTGGTAGTCCGCTGTATCCCACGCGATGCCTACCGCGAGTCTCGAAGGCCCGCAAGTCGTCCATTCCGCGTCGTTCAGCAGATCCCAGGGGGTACCTGTGTCCGGATTGTTGACGCGGTAATCGACGATCGGGAAGTCCCCGACATCCGTGTCGAAAATGTCGACGATCTCGAACTCGAATGCGGATTGCGCTTCGACGTTGGGTTGGCGGTGAACCTCGGCGACGCGTAGGGCGCCGTTGTAGGCGCTCGTCTCGCGGCCGTGGCAAGTGACGCAGTCCGTGTCATCGAAGAACGTGAAGTCGAATGGATGTAACAGGTCGGGGTCGGCTTCCGATCCGTCCCAGTCGATCCAGTCGTGGCAGGAGCCACAGGAAGCGCGGTTCTGCACTTCTTCCCAGTTACCGGCCTGCGGAACTGATGGATCCGTTGTGTCGTGACACGTCGAGCAGTTGCGCAGATCCTGCGGGAACACGACGTCCGAGTAGTCGTGCGGCCGGCCGCCGTAGCCGATGATCGTGTAGCCGTAGGTCAAGTTCACGCCGGCGTGGATCTTGTGGACCATCTCTTTCATGTCCACCGTGCCACCCCATGCTTCCGCCGCCGTATCCGGGTCGATGGAGTAGGGGTTGTGGCAGGTCACGCAATAGTCGATGTCGAAGCGCGCATCGCCATGGACGCCGAGGTTGTCGTGGCAAGCATTACACACCGCGTTATTCACGATGAGGCGCGTGAACGCGGGCGATCCGCCTGCAGGGACAAAATCATACGGCGCATTGTTGGCCGGTATCTTGTACGTCAATGCCCGATCCGTGCGGATTTCAACACCGAGGCGATGTGTCTTTGTTTCGTCGAATACAGGCGCGGCCGGGTAATCGGTCAGGTTTTGCGCAAACGTGTAGGTGTAGGTGCCGTCAGCGTTATCGGTGAATGTGCCGGACGTTGCACCTTCGGTCGACGCCTGCACGTCGGGGGGCGTCGTGCGCCCGTTGGTTACGTAGGATTGCCACTCGCTGGAACCGCCGCTGGCACCAGGAGTGAGCTGCGCAATCGTGAAGCTAAGCGTACTTGCCGGTAAGCCCCGCAATCCAAAGCCGACATCATTGGCCAGCAGCAACGTGACCGTCGGGGCACCACCGCCGGCAGGAATCGCAACGTCCTGAATTTCCACATTGATAGTCTCAGCGGAATCGTAAGGCACGGCTGTCCCTGAGGGGCCTGGAGGGCCTATTGGACCCGGGGTACCTGGATTTCCTGTGTCGCCTTGCGGCCCGGCGGGTCCTGCCGGCCCAGTCGATCCGTCACATGCAAACAGCAGAGCGCTGGCGAACAGCACTCCTACCAATCGTGTAGTGCGGCTGAATGATCGCCTCATGGTCATTCCCCTTACGTGTTATTAGTGCCTGAAACATCCCGGGGCCGTTCATTACAGGTTCAGGGATGTTGCTTCCTAATGTTCTTGTATGTTTATTAGACCCATTCTTGAATCGCGAAAAGTACCTATGGATTATCGGAAATTAGCAGGAATACTTCGCCACTCATGTATGTACAATTATTGTGGGCCCACCCGGGCAGCTAGGAGATCGCAATGAAACGCCAATTTTTCTATGTTTTTTCGATACTTATGATCGGTTTTCCGGCCATAGCCTCGGCCGACCTCGACGCCACTATGCAAGGCTGCAACGATTGCCACGGCGATAACGGCGTCAGCCAGTCGAGCGACGTGCCGACAATCGCTGGTTTGGCGGAGTTTGTTCACGTCGATGCGCTGTACATTTACCAGGACGAGGCACGTCCTTGCGCAGAATCTGAATACCGCCAGGGCGACACAAGTCGCGCAGCGACCACCATGTGCGCAATTGCGGCTGAGCTCAGTGAAGACGATATCGATGCGCTCGCAGCAGCCTATGCCGAGCTGCCATACGTGAAAGCCACGCAGGATTTCGACGCGGCATTGGCAGCGGCCGGAAAGGCGATCCATGACAAGCAGTGCGACAAATGCCATTCTGACGAAGGCACGAATCCCGATGACGAAGCCGGGATGCTTGGCGGCCAGCAGATGGGCTACCTGCGCAACACATTGGCCGATTATGCGGACGGTTCTCGCGAACAGCCCGGCAAGATGAAAGAGAAGCTGGATGCCCTTTCTGCCGATGACGTTGAAGCACTGGTCCACTACTACGGAAGCGTTCAATGAATTCAGGCATCGCCGCCGGTAGAGATACCGGCGGCTTGTTTGCCGCCATTGATGCCAGGGACGGCGCAGGTTTTGTTTCCTACCTGACCGAGGACGCTGCATTTCGCTTCGGCTCCGCGCCTCCGGTCCTGGGCCGAGACGCTATTCAGGCTGCTGTTGATGGTTTCTTCACGTCAATTGCGGGTTGCTCTCACAATATTTCAAGCACGCTGAGTCAGGATAACAAGCTCGTTTGCGAAGGCGATGTGACCTACACGCGCCACGATGGATCGGAAATCGTACTGCCGTTCGTTGACGTTTTCGAGTACGAGGCTGGCCTGATCGCGTACTACAAAATCTACATTGATATCAGTCCGCTCTATGCGGAGTGAAAAATTCTGACTCGAACGAGATTTCTCTCTCGGAAATCCCTGATGGCCATTAGGGCTGTATTGGCTTACTAAGGCGCCAGACTTCAGGGAAATAACAAAATGACCCAGCCTACATGGCTTGCTCGCCTTCTGCGCGCGCGCTCAATCCGTTCCCAGCCCTTTAACAGAGGGCCCAAGATACACTGGTTCGTCATAGCTGCGGCCGTCCTGTGGTTTGCAGGAAGCCCGGTTCTGGCCCAGGAAGACAGCAGGTGTCTCAAGTGTCACGACGATCCGGAGATGACGGGGTTTCGGGGAGACACGGAAATACCGATGTATGTCACCGCGGAGAACATCGCGGCATCCGCTCACAAAGGTATGGCTTGTATCGAGTGTCATAGCGACCTCGCGGGCAGCAAGCGCCGGCGGCATGCTGAAGAGCTGGAAATTGTTGTGTGCGACGACTGCCACAGGCGCCAGGCGAGAGAGCACAGTCGCAGCTTGCACGGTGACGCGGCGAAGCGCGGTGATCCGATGGCTCCGACCTGTGCCAATTGTCACGGAAAGCACGACGTGCTGTCAGCCTCTAACGGCGACTCGCCGACAGCAGTAATGAATATTCCGGTGCTATGCGGAGATTGCCACCGCGAAGGCGCTCCGGTATCACGAACTCACGAAATTTCGCAGGACAACATTCTTGAAAACTACTCGATGAGTATCCACGGCGAGGGTCTGTTCTCGCAGGGCCTCACCGTTACTGCGGTCTGCACGTCCTGCCATACAGCGCATGATATCCGTCCGCACACCGATCCGAAATCGAGTATCCATGCGGACAACGTCGCGGAAACCTGCACTCAATGCCACGGGCAGATCGATACAGTGCACCGCAAGGTTATCGAAGGCCATTTGTGGATTGAAGACCCGAGCAAGATTCCGGCCTGTGTGGACTGTCATGCCCCGCACAAGATTCGCAAGGTGTTTTATCCTGACGGCCTGGCCGACAAAGACTGCCTGACCTGTCACGGCCAGCAAGACCTGACGATGACGCGGGCCGGCGAGACGATCAATCTGTACGTCGATGAAGAGGCATTTGAAAACTCGACGCACGCGGATACAGCCTGTGCTCAATGTCATACAGACGTGACAGTGGCTGAAGAGCGTGCCTGTTCGACGGTGCAGTCACAGGTGGATTGCAGCATTTGCCATGCCGAGCAGGTTACGGAGTACAACGGCAGTACCCACGGCACCCTGCATGCCGACGGCGATCCGGATGCGCCTTCGTGTCAGGATTGTCACGCCAAGCACGCCACGCTGGACAAGGAATCGAATGCGTCGCCGACGTACGCGCTCAATGTTCCGAATCTGTGCGGTACCTGCCATCGTGTCGGCGAACAAGCGGCCACGAGAATTCACGCCAAGGTCGACGACATCGTTGGTAGCTATGAAGATAGTGTGCACGGCCGCGGTTTGATAGAGAGCGGTCTTGTTGTAACGGCGACCTGCGCCGATTGTCATGGAGCACACAACGAACGTCCTCCTCAGGACCCGAATGCCTCGACCAATCCGCAGCACATAGCGGAAACCTGTGGTAACTGCCATCACGGAATCGAGGAGGAATTCCGGGAGAGCATTCACTGGACCGATGACCCGATCGCCAATGAAGAACTTCCGACCTGCGAAGACTGTCATGCTTCGCACACGATCATGCGTACTGAACAGGTAGGCTTCCGGGCACTCATGATGGAGCAGTGTGGCCGCTGTCACGAAGAACAAACAGAGACGTTCTTCGACACGTTCCATGGCAAGGTCTCGCGCCTGGGTGGAGAGGGCGTCGCGAAGTGCTACGACTGCCACGGTACTCACAACATTCTCAGCCCGATGGATACAAACTCGAGCCTGAGTCGGGAAAACGTCGTTGAAACCTGTGGACAGTGCCACGAGGGCTCGCACCGGCAGTTCGCGGGCTACCTGACGCATGCGACGCATCATGATCGAGAGAATTACCCCTACCTGTTCTGGTCGTTCTGGGGAATGACAGCTTTACTGGTAGGAACCCTGTCGTTTGCCTTGTTGCACTCATTCGCGTGGGTGATTCGCCTGTTGTTGAACCGCGAGGAATGGCAGGCGCACAAAGAGCTCGCCAGGCAGAAGAGCAGCGGCAAAGTCTACCGCCGCTTCAATCGTCTGCACCGGTCGATGCACATCACGATGATGCTCAGCTTCTTCTTGCTCGCATTGACAGGCATGGCACTGAAGTTTTCCTACATGATCTGGGCGCAGGGAGTCTCGACTGCATTGGGTGGATTCGAGAGCATGGGCTTCCTGCACCGTGTCGGCGCAGTTGTGCTGTTTGGCGTCTTCTTCGTACATGTGTTCGACGTTCTTCGCCTCAAGCGGACGACCAAAGAGAGCTGGATGCAGATCATCACGGGTCCGGATTCCATTATTTTCAATGGCCGCGATCTCCGGGAATTCACACAGTCGATCAAGTGGTTCTTCGGCTCCGCTGAGCGCCCCAACTATGGTCGCTACACGTACTGGGAGAAGTTCGACTACTTCGCAGTTGGCTGGGGTGTTCTCATCATCGGCAGCACGGGCCTTGTGCTCTGGTTCCCGGAACTGTTTACGTACATCGTTCCGGGTTGGGCTGTGAATGTGGCGACGATTATTCATAGTGACGAAGCCTTGCTGGCCGTAGGCTTCATCTTCACTATCCACTTTTTCAACACGCATTTCCGGCCGGACAAGTTCCCCATGGATCCCGTGATATTCACTGGGCAGATACCTGTGGAAGAGCTCAAGTTCGACAAGCCCGGCGAGTACGAAGCGATGGTTGAATCGGGCGAACTGGATGCTCATCTTGAGGATCCGTATCCAGAGGCCAAGGTCCGCGGCCTGAAGATCTTCGGCATGCTCGCACTGACGTTCGGACTGGTGTTGCTGGCCCTGATTATCTACACGATGCTTTTCGGGTACCGCTAAGAATGGATTCCCCGCGGAGACCAAATTGATCTGCAATTGACCCCGGGTTGCCATGCAACTCGGGGGCTGCTCGTGTCCAACGGTTGAACATGAGCGCAGTCTCTTGCGATGATGGTGAGCACGGGCTCTCATTTTGAGGAAAACTCACCTTGGATTTAACAGGCCACTGGGTAGGTGCTACTGCCCTCGTGATTTTTGTCCTGGCATACCTGCTGGTAATTGTCGAGGAATTCACCCACCTGAGAAAGTCCAAGCCTGTGATTCTCGCGGCCGGGCTGATTTGGGCGATCATCGCCTATCAATATGCCGCCGAGTCCATTCCGCGTGAGACGGAGGATGCGGTTCGCCACTTCCTGACGGAGTTTGCCGAGTTGTTCCTGTTCCTGCTCACGGCTATGACGTATGTCAACGCCATGACCGAGCGACGTATCTTCAGTGCGCTAAGGTCGTGGCTCATAAGTCGTCAGTTCAGTTATCGACAGCTGTTCTGGATTACTGGTGTGCTCGCCTTTTTCCTGTCGCCGATCATCGACAACCTCACGACGGCCCTGGTGATGTGTGCCGTGCTGCTCGCCGTCGGGAAAGACAACAAGAAATTCGTTAGTGTCGGCTGCGTCAACATTGTCGTGGCGGCGAACGCGGGCGGAGCGTTTAGTCCGTTTGGCGACATTACGACACTGATGGTCTGGCAAAAGGGAACGCTGGATTTCCATGTCTTCTTTGCGCTCTTCATACCGTCTGTTATCAATTACTTCGTGCCAGCAGTTTTCATGTCGATGGCGATACCGGGTACGACGCCAAAGACCAAGGGCACGGTCGTCACGATGAAGCGCGGTGCCAAGACAATGATGTTTCTCTTCGGATGCACGATTGCGACGGCGGTTGGTTTTCACAACTTCCTCCATCTTCCGCCGTTCATGGGGATGATGACGGGACTCGCGTATCTCCAGATCTTCGGTTACTACCTGCGGCGCACACACGTTTCAGCTAACGGTCTTGCCGAGGGCCGACACCACGCCGGCGAGGTGACCGCGTTTGACAGCTTCAGAGAGATCGCACGGTCCGAATGGGACACGCTCCTGTTCTTCTTCGGCGTCATCATGTGCGTAGGCGGTCTTGGGTTCATCGGCTACCTGGATCATTTATCCCAGTTCGCCTACACGGAACTCGGGGCGACGGTGGCCAACATCCTGGTTGGCATTGCGTCTGCAATCGTGGACAACATCCCCGTCATGGTTGCGGTCCTGCAAATGTACCCGGATATGGATGTGGCCCAGTGGTTACTGGTAACGCTGACGGCCGGTGTCGGTGGCAGTCTGCTTTCGATTGGTTCCGCTGCCGGAGTCGCGCTGATGGGACAGGCGCGTGGCAAGTACACGTTCTTTTCTCACCTGAAATGGACACCGGCGATTGCCATCGGCTTTGCACTCAGCATCTGGGTCCATTTCCTGGTTAACGGTCACTACGTGGGGATCGCCGTCTAGACGTTCTCCTGGTCAGTCTCGCTGTTGCAAACGACCTCGCCGCGTTCCTCGGCCCTCGAGAAGGGCGGCTTGCCCGTCAGCCACGTCATATCCATTGGGTAAACGGCCGGGTCGAAAATGACGAAGTAGAAGTGCCAGACAAGAATCGCCAGCGTCGCGAGTATTGCCTCCAGGAAATGCAGTACGGTCGCAGCCTCGGGTACCCAACCTGGCAGCCAGGTCAATGTGAAGTTCTCGAACCAAAGCACCAGCCCCGTGACCGCCGTGACCAAAGTACCCCACAACGCTGCCCAGTATTCGACCTTCTCTACGTAGCCGACGCGTGTGGGTACGGGTGGCGAGGACCGACGTCCGAGGTTGTAGCCAAGCCTGTGCGCAAACTCGGTAAAATCGGCTTTCTTCGGCAGAAATGCCGCCATCTGGCTGCGCGCGCGCGCACTGACAGCGAGATGTGCAAAGTGGAAGAAGCACGCACCTATCAGACCGACAGCGGCAATGCGGTGCACGACTCCGCGAGGCTCGCCGTCCGGGACCTGCAGCATGCCGGCCCACCAACTCTCGGGGTACTTCAATGCGAAGCCAGTGTAGACCAGCACGATGAAGCTGGCGGCAGCGAGGCCGTGTGCAATACGGAATGGACGTGACATGCGTTCCATGATCGAAGATTGCTCGGGGGCCTTGCGAAGTCGTGGCGCAGGTTCCTTTGTCTTCCTGATCAGGTCCAGAAGATTGTGCAGGAACATGCCAAGGACGGTGATCCAGATCAGGGGAATATAGATGACCCTGATCCAGTGAGCGACGATGTTGGGTGTTTCGTCAGTGCCCGTGTGTACAGGCGCGATTGAGAACCGAGCACCAGCTCCCACGTGGCACTTGCCGCAAGTGGCGGCCAGGTTGTCCTGGTGAATGAATGAAGCGGGATCACTGGACGGCAGGATGTTGTGGACCCCGTGGCAGCTCGCACAGTTTGCGACTTCTATCACTCCGCCGCGGGCAGCGAGACCGTGAAAGCTGTTTTCGTATGAAGGCACCTGGTCGGCATCCAGGCCATATTTTTCGCCGAGCCGGACATCCGAATGGCAGGGGCCACACACCCGGATCGGTATGTTGGTCGCGGACACTGGGGAGCCCTCTGCGGCAACACCGAGAATGCGGTGCTCGCCGTGGCAGTCCGTGCAAACCGGTGAGCCGAGGACACCGCTTGCAGCGGCGAGTCCATGAATGCTGTCCTCGAACTGAGCCGTTATTTCTGTATGACAAGCGCCACATGTTTCGGGCACATTCTGGCGGTGGATCGACGAGGCGGGATTATCGACCATCAGCGGCGAATGCGCCGTGTGGCAGTCGCTGCAACTTGCGCCGTGGCGGCCCAAAGCGACCTCGGCTGCGTGCACGCTCGCTGTGTAGGCCTCAATCGGCCGAATTGTGCGGACACCTTCGGGCGCGGGTTGTCCCGAGCCGTGGCAGGTCCCACAGGTTTCGCCCTGGCGCCTTTCGTTCATTGGTGACGATGGGTCGGTCACCGGTACCATCGTATGGATATCGCCATGACAACTTGAGCATGACGGCAGGTCCATACCCGACGTGCGTCGTACACCTTCCGAGCCGTGCACACTGACGGCCTGTACCTCGAGCACCTCGGTATGACATTCGCCACAATTCACCGGGTCGAGACCGCGTCGATGCCGGCGCTCGTCGGCGCCTACATGGCAGTCGAGGCACTGGGTTGTGCCATGTACGGTGGCCTCAAATCGCGGCAGGTCGGTTTCGTGGCAATCGAGACAGGGGTTTTCCTGTTCCGGGTCATTTGCTTGAAGAGAGACTGGCATGCAGCAGAGAAGGAGCGAGAGGGGTGCGATGAATCTATTCACGGCGATGCTCGATTTTCGTATTGCTCTTGGCGTGAAAACGCCACACCTAGCATTATGATCTTTTCAGGTGCATAACGTAACTCCGTGAGTATGCGCGAAATACGGATTTTCGTGCCAATGCTACGTAGTCTAGTATCCCCGTTGGCTCTAAAGTTGACATGCTATGTTCAAGAATTTCCTCGTTTCCATTACTCATAACGCCATCAGCCTGGTAGGTACCGCGATAGCTGTCGCCACACTGGTACTCATAGCCAGCCTGTTTGGCATGGAGCTTTGGGGCTTCGAAGGCGGTCCGTACCTTGGGATACTCACGTACCTGATCTTGCCGGTTATCTTTGTTTTCGGCCTGATACTGATTCCGGTAGGTGCGGTCTTGTATCGCAGGAAGCTACGCCGCACCCCTGAAGGACGCGAAACGCCGCTGCTGCCGGTATTCGATCTGAATATCAAAACAACTCGCCGCTGGATGCTCATTTTGCTGGGTGCAACGATGCTGAATATCGTCATTGTTGCCGGTGCGACCTACAAGGGTGTACATGTCATGGAATCCGTCGAGTTCTGCGGATTGGCGTGCCACTCTGTAATGGAGCCCGAACATACGGCACATGCACGATCGCCGCATTCACGTGTAGCCTGCGCGGATTGCCACATCGGTCCCGGCGCAAACTGGTTTGTGAAATCGAAGCTCGATGGCGCGTGGCAGTTGGTGTCCGTGGCATTCGATCTGTATCCGCAGCCCGTACCGACGCCACTGCATGATCTCCGCCCGGCGCGTGAGACTTGCGAGCAATGCCATTGGCCAACGAAGTTTATCGGGGACAAACTCCGGGTCATTCATCATTACGAGGACGATGAAGAGAGCACGGAACTGACAACGGCCTTGTTGCTCAAGGTAGGTGGTTCGAACGCAATTGGTTCCCACGGCATCCACTGGCACGTCGACCCGGACGTAAAGATTCGCTACCGGTCGGATGAGACACGCGAAGAAATCTACGACGTCGAGTTCACGCACGGCGAGGAAGAAACGATCGTTTATTCCGACCGCAAAGCGCCAGAGGAAGGCGGCGTCTGGCGTGATATGGATTGCGTCGATTGCCACAACCGGCCGTCGCATATTTACGAGTCGCCGGGACCCGCGATCGACCAGGCCATCGAGGCCCGGCAGATCGACAGGTCTTTGCCGTTCGTCAAACGTGAGAGTTTGCGCGTCATCGATGCCGAGTACGAGTCACATGAGGCCGCGCGTGAAGCAATCACGGCCGAGCTGACGGGTTTCTACGCGGAGAACTACCCGGACGTGGCTACCGAGCGTGCTGACGATATCGCGTCGACCGCCAATGTGCTGGGCGATATCTATTCAGTGAATGTATTCCCGGGCATGAACGTCTGGTGGGATACGTATCCCAATCATATTGGTCACGAACAGTCGGATGGCTGTTTCCGTTGTCATCGGCGCAGTATGCGTACGAAGGATCGGGAACAGGTTTCTGACGATTGCGAAAATTGCCATATTCTTCTCGCGGAAGAAGAGGAAAACCCGGACATCATGTCTGTCCTGAGACCGGAATGAACCAAACGCTTGCGACCTCCGCCAGGTGGCAGCTCGCCCACGAAATTATCAGCGGCGGCAGCGGCTTGATACTGGCGCTGTTCATGTGGGGTCACGTGGTGTTGGTCGGTTCCATATTGACCGGCGAGCGAGGCTTTGACTGGATGGCTACGTTCCTCGAGGACTATTACATAGCGCAGCCAACCGTTATTGCGATTTTTGCGCTGTTCCTCGTTCACGCGGTGTTCGCCGCACGCAAGGTTCCGGCCCAGCTAAGAGAGCGCAAGCGCATTGTCGAACTTGCGAAAGGTCTTAAGAATTCGGGTCGTGAGCATGTCGCGACGCGCACCGAGCACTCACCGTTTCGGCCGCATCTCGAATCCATGCTCTGGATCTGGCAGGTGCGTACCGGGATGGTCATGCTCGTTCTCGGTGGCTTCCACTTGACGCTGCTGGCTATGGATGTCTTTACGCCCCTATACGGCGACATCGCGGGCATTGAATCATCGACCTCCATGGCACGCGTGGCCGCCGGGCTGTGGCTGCCCTATGCGATCTTGTTGCTGTGCGTTGAATTTCACGCAAGCGTCGGCCTGTACCGGCTGGCGATCAAGTGGGGTGCCGACTTGTGGATGTCACGCAAAACCATGCATCGGATCGAGCAGATCATCTTCTGGGTCATACTGGTCATTGGAGGACTAACACTTACAGTGCTTGCGGGCTGGGTTGACCCACCACTGGCATTCCTGCTCGACGGAGCTTCGTCATGACGAGCAAAATCGTCACGACGGATGTCCTGGTAATTGGCGGCGGGCTCGCGGGCGAACGCTGTGCGATTGAAGCGGCCGCTGCAGGCCAGGAAGCCATGATCCTGTCACTGGTGCCACCTCGCCGCAGTCACAGTTGCGCTGCACAGGGCGGGATGCAGGCAGCGCTTGCTAACTGCGTTAAGGCGGAGGGCGACAGTCCGACCGTGCACTTCCTCGATACTGTCCGCGGTTCCGATTGGGGCGCCGATCAGGAAGTCGCGACCATTTTCGCGGAAGAAGCGCCGATCGCGGTTAGAGAGCTGGCCCATTTCGGCGTGCCCTGGTCACGCGTGCGTGGCGGCAAGAATCATTACTTTATCAAGGGTGAAGAGGTCAATATCGAGGAGGCCCTCGATAACGATGGCTTGATCGGGCAGCGAGATTTTGGTGGCACAGCCAAATGGCGCGCATGCTATGCGGCCGCTGGGACGGGCCACGCGGCCCTGTATGCGATCGACAGCGAGGTCGTGCGTCTTGGTATCACGGTGCGGGATCGCGCCGAGGCGGTCGCCCTTGTTCACGACGGCAGCCGTTGTGTGGGCGCAGTCGTGCGCGATCTGCGAAACGGTTCACATTTTGCTGTCATGGCCAAAGCGACGGTCATCGCGACGGGTGGCTACGGTCGCATCTACGGGCAGTACACAAGTAACGCTACGATTAACGAAGGCACCGGTGCGTCCATCGCACTCGATACCGGAATTGTTCCGCTCGGCAATATGGAGGCAGTGCAATTCCACCCGACGACGCTGTCGCCCAGCGGCATTTTGGTGACGGAGGGTTGTCGCGGGGACGGTGGCTACCTGCTCGACAAGAATCTCGAGCGATTCATGGTCGAAGCGGAACCCGAGAAGCAGGAACTGGCCAGCCGCGACGTCGTGTCGAGGCACATGGTGCAGCGCATGCGCGACGGTCATGGTGTCGAATCGCCATTCGGGCCTCATCTGTGGCTGGATATTCGCCATCTCGGTGAAGAGCACCTTCGTACCAAGTTGCTGGAGGTCTGGGATATTTGCCGCGACTTTGTCGGCAGGAACCCTGCGGAAGAGCTCATTCCTGTAAGGCCGACGCAGCACTATTCAATGGGCGGCGTTCGCGTCAACAAGGACGGTCAGGCCTACGGTCTAAAGGGCCTGTTCGCTGTCGGCGAAGCTGCCTGTTGGGACATGCATGGATTCAACCGACTTGGCGGCAACAGCCTGTCCGAGACGATTGTGACCGGTCGCCTGATCGGGCGCCGGGTCGCCGAGTTTGCGACCGGCCATTCACTGCGAGCGGATACGGGCATCGCATTGGATGCCGTTGAAGCGGCAGAACAACGTGCAGCTGAATGGCTGGCACGCAGTGGCAGCGGTCCCAGTATTTACGATATTCGTGACGCGATGGGCGACACGATGTTCCACAAGGTTGGCATCTTCCGCACCGGGGAAGAACTCGATGAGGCGGTCGCGGAGATCGGCCAGTTGCTTGACGATTGCGATAACGCGGTACTGCGTTGCAAGGACCCGGGCGTCAACCCGGAGCTGGCTTTTGCGCTGCGCCTCAAGGGCATGTTGCGTCTCGCGATGACGGTCGCCAAAGGCGCGCAAGCGCGGACGGAGAGCAGAGGCGCACACTATCGGTCAGACTTTCCGCTGCGCAACGACAGAGATTGGCTCAACCGTACGCTCGTAACCTGGGATCTCAGCGCCAGCGAGCCGACCTTCAGCTATGAGCCGACGGGCATCATCGATTTACCGCCAGGGCATCGTGGCTACGGCAGTGATGAGCGGATCGAGATGACCGATAGCCTCGAGCATCACAATGAATCGGTGCAGGCCGAACAGGTCCGGCACGGAAGGATCGAGACCGCGGAAGAGATGGGCAGCCGCCTGCAGCGTGGCGCCTGGAAGGCAATGGTGGGATAGGGATACATGGCAGAGAACGAACAGACACGGCGCCTCAAGTTCGAGATCTTCCGTTACAACCCGGAAGACGAGAACTCCGAACCTCGAACGGACTCTTTCGAACTCGACGAAGCGCCATTCATGACACTGTACATCGCGCTTAACCTGATTCGCGAAAAGCACGACCCGAGCCTGCAATTTGATTTCGCATGCCGTTCTGCCATTTGCGGTTCCTGCGCCATGATGGTGAATGGTCGACCGGCACTGGCGTGCCGGACGCTGACGAGCGATCTACCGGACAAGATCTACCTGTATCCATTGCCGGTCTTCAAGCTAATCGGAGACCTTTCGGTCGATACCGGCATCTGGTTCCGGGCGATGGTCGAACGCACCGAAGGCTGGATACATGAGCGCCTGCCTTTCGATCCTGAAGCGACAGAAGAGCGGATGAGCGACGATGTCGCTGCGGCGATTTACGAGAATGATCGTTGCATCGAATGTGGTTGCTGCGTTGCGGCGTGCGGCGCAGCGAATATCGATTCTGAATTTCTTGCTGGGGCCGGGCTGAACAGAGTCGCCCGATTTATGCTGGATCCGAGGGATCAACGAACCGACGCGGATTGGTTCGAAGTCCTGGCGGGCGAACAGGGCGTGTTTGCCTGCATCGGTATGATGGCGTGTGAGGATGTGTGCCCGAAGGAACTGCCGCTCCTCGAGGTTTACGGGTACCTGCGTCGAAAATCATTATCTGCCGCAATCTCCGGTCGCAAGACTTAGCTCGACGCCAAACCTCACCGTGGTCCTTGCCGTAAGTATCTACGGCTATTACGTATTTATGATGTTACGGCGCTACGGTTCTATTATGTCAGGGGAATCTTTGGCGAGCCGCCGGTAATAACAAGCACGAAATAACGGCCCATCGCCGAAGTCATGTCACACCTTTCAAGTGCCAAGGGGCAAGGGGAGAGGTAGAAATGAAGCGGCACGTCCTGCACCCGTTATGGGTAGCAATCGGACTAGTTGGATTAATTTTCCTCGCCAGGTTCTTTGTCGTTCCGGATGACTTCGGGGTCCACGGCGATAGCTTCACCTACAATTATCATCGCCTCTCAAACGTGCAGGAGTGGAGGGACTTCCCGGTCAAATATCAGGGCAGGGATTCCTGTATCGAATGCCATAAAGACAACGTCAGGACCCAACGACGTGGGCCGCACAAGAGGATCCAGTGCGAAAACTGCCACGGTCCGTCAGGCCCGTCGGGGAACCACCCCGACGAGGACGAGTACCTGCCGCTGAACAAGGAACGTGCTCTTTGCATGCGCTGCCATGCTGCTCTCGAGTACCCGGGTACAGCCAGGTCTGACCTTCCTTCTATTCACGACCGGCGTCACAAGCGCAGACGCGAGTGTGTTGAATGCCATAATCCTCATGACCCAAGGGAGGACGTCGAATGAGCTGTTCCCGAAGGGATTTTCTAAAAGACGCAATTAGTGGAACGGCCGCGACGGTATTGCCGCTGAGTGCATTCACATTCTTGACAACCGACGAAGCCAAGGCGGCGATAGCAGACGCAAAAGTCAGGTGGGCGTTTCTTGTCGATACGACCAAGTGCGTCGGCTGCGGACTGTGCGTGAAGGCCTGCAAGAACGAGAATGAAATTCCGTATGACGCGCCCGTCACGCGGACCTGGGTTGAACGCTACGTGGTTACCAAAGACGGGCGAACCCTTGCAGATTCACCTAACGGCGGAAGAGACGGATTCACGTCTGGCACGATTCGTGGCGAAGAAATTGACCCCGAAAACGTGGCCAAGGCGTTTTTTGTTCCGAAGCTTTGTAATCAGTGTGACAACCCGGCCTGCGTCCAGGTTTGCCCGGTTGGCGCAACCTACCAGACGCACGACGGCGTCGTTCTCGTTGACAGGGAATGGTGCATCGGCTGCGGCTACTGCATCATGGCTTGTCCCTATGGCGTCCGGTTCTTCCATCCGGAGCACAAAGTCGCCGATAAATGCAATTTCTGCTACCACCGGATTACGAAAGGCATGCAACCTGCCTGCGTGGATAGCTGCGCGTTCGGTGCTCGCAGGCTGGCGAACCTGAGGGACCCCGATGATCCTGTAACCCAAATCATTTCGACCGAAAGAGTGGCCGTCCTTAAGGATGAGTATGGGACGAAGCCGCATGTTTTCTATCTCGGTCTCGACGCCAGCGTGAGGTGATTTCATGAGTCAAGATGTCATCGTTCACGGAGTCGAATGGACCGTTAAGGAACTGTTCGTATACCCAAACGAGTTCATTTACTGGAGCATCCAGATCGTCATGTACCCGTACATGACAGGCCTGGTTGCTGGCGCATTCGTATTGTCGTCCTTGTACCACGTATTCGGCCAAAAGGACCTGAAGGAGATCGCGCAGTTCTCGCTGGTCTTTTCACTTGCGCTCTTACCTGTCGCGGCGCTGCCGTTGTTATTGCATCTACAACAGCCGATGCGGGCAATGGAGCCATTATTGACGCCGCATTTCACGTCGGCGATCGCGGCATTCGGTATCGTATTCACGGTCTACGGACTGATCGTGGTCAGCGAAATCTGGTTTGTTTATCGTGAATACTTTGTTCATCAACTAGAGACTCTGAAGGGCGCACCAGGATTCTGGAATGCGCAGCGGCGGGGCGTGTACAAGTTGCTGACTGTCGGCGCGCGCGACGTTAGTGCGGAAGCCGTAGAGGTAGATCACAAGGCGGCAAAGATCCTGGCGGGTGTTGGCATTCCGGTCGCATGCTTTCTGCACGGCTATGCCGGTTTTATTTTTGGGTCGGTCAAGGCGAATGCGCTCTGGATGTCGCCGTTGATGCCCGTGATCTTCATTATGTCTGCTGTTGTTTCCGGGATCGCACTCTGCATGCTGACGTATATCGTCATCATGGAATGGCAAGCGTTTCGCAAACGACGCCAGGGGGGTGCTGAAGCGGCTGGCGACATCAAGGGCGCCGAGAAAGAGATTATCTCGAAGGCCACGCGATACCTGCTGGGTTTTCTCATAGCAGCAATCAGCCTCGAATTGCTGGACCTCATTTTCCGCGGCTATACCGCGATGAAGTCCTGGGACATTCTGCGCACGGTAATGTACGGCAAGGACTTCATTAATATCTTTGTCCTGCAGTACACGCTCGGCAACCTGGTCCCGTTCGTGCTCCTGATCCTGCCGGGCCTGACGATCAGGCGCACGGTCGTTGCGTTGCTGCTGGTCCTGTTCGGCGTATTCATGATGCGCTGGAATGTGGTTATCGGTGGCCAGGCGTTCTCGCTGTCGTTTGCGGGATACATGCACTATCACATTCCGGTTATTCCGCACAGCTTCGAGACGTTCAAGGAAGGTGTGTTTGGCGCCATGATGGTCATCGGCACACCGTTCGTCCTGTTCTGGCTCATTAACAAGTTCGTACCTTCCCTGCGGAGGGATATCGGAGAAGCGTAATGACGTCCAGTCTTGCCGATCTTGAACAAAGACTGGCAGCCGTTGAGCAACGGTTGGCCGTACTCGAGGGTGGGGCTGACGATACACCCGACTATGACAGGGAGTCGGCGGCGCCTAGTCTTGGCGGCGGCTTTGCAACCAACGCATCCACGCACGTAGGGCATGTCCTGCTGATTTTCGGTGGTGCCTACCTGCTGCGGGCGATTACCGACTACGAGTTCGTGCCGACGGCTATCGGCATACTGATGGGCGCGATCTACGCGGTCTTCTGGCTGTATATGGCTTACCGAAGAGGCCGGTCCGGGTCCGAGTCGCAGCGTACCGATGCTGTGTTCTTTGGCGGGACATCGGTCGTTCTGACGCTTCCGTTGTTGCACGAGGCGACGACGAAGTTCGACCTGCTATCCGGTGTTGAAGGCATCGTTGCATTGTGGATCTACTGCTCAATTGCAATGGCGATCGCAGTCGCACAGAACCAGAAGATCCTGGCGTGGATGGTCACGGCGGGCGGTATTGCGACCGCTGCGGCATCGCTGATTGCGTCGCAAAACGCGGCGTCAGTCGCTGCATTCCTTCTGTTTCTTGGACTTGCGTCACTCCTGGCTGAATACAAGCGGGGCTGGCTGGGATTGCGTTGGCTTGGCGCTGCTGGCGCGAATCTTGGCGTACTCGCGATCGTGGCCCTGTCACACAGCGACCGTTGGTCAATCGATCCCACGCTGCCTTTCATATTCGCAGTGATACTGCTGGCGATTTACCTTTCCAGTTTTACGTTCCACTCGCATTTTCGAGACCAGCTGCTGGGTTTCTTCGAAACGGTGCAAGCACTGGTCGCCGTTGGCATTGTGATTGCTGCCGCGGCAATGGCAATGCAGGGAGGCCAACTGGGAATCCTCACGGCCGGCATATTGAGCCTTCTGCTTGGATTCGGCGGATATGCCCTCGCAACGACCAAGGGTACACGTGAGCTGCGCTATCGCAATTTCTTCTATTATTCGACACTCGGCCTTGTATTCGTCGTAGTTGGCACTGGATTACTTTTTCCGCTGGTCTGGGCGGCGTTCGTCTGGGCTGCCGTGGCCGTATTGATGGCCTGGTTCAGCGGTCGGACCGGCTGGGTCAGCCTGAGTTTGCAGTGCACGTTCCTGTTGCTCGCGGCGGGAATAGGCTCCGGCCTGCTGGCGACGGGCCTGGGAGCGCTGGCCGGCGAACCGACTAACGACTGGGCAGAATTCAGCTACCTGCACATTGGTGTCGCTGCGGCCACTGTCGCATGCCTGTTCATTCCTGTGGCGCAGAAATCGGAGCGCTGGGGGGTGCTCGCCGGATTGCCGCAACTCGTCGTGCTTGCGCTATCTGTCTGGGAGGTCGGCGGACTGGTTGTCGCTTATGGCTCGATCTTGCTTGCCGGCGCCGACGTTACGGGTATTGATCGTGCGGCGCTCGCCGCATTGAGAACTGCGGTCTTGTCCGCCGCGTCCGTGACACTTGCCTTGTCCAGTCGGCACTGGCGCTGGCCGGAAGCCCGATGGCTCGTGTATCCGGTGCTTGTGCTGGTGGGAATAAAGTTGTTTCTCGAGGATTTCCCAAACGGCCAGCCGGCGACACTATTTGTGGCACTGGCATTTGTCGGGACCGCATTGCTACTCGTGGCCCGGCTCTTGAAGCGCGAAGACAAGCCTTCCGGCGTTTAGCCTGCGGATGTTTCCGGGACCGAATCCTGCTTCCTGAGCCAGCGAAACTGCAGGGTGTATCCGACCAGGAATACGACAAAGAACGCCAGGTAGAATTTCTTCAGCAGGGGATCCAGTGGATCGGTCAGGATCGGGTCTCCAATTGGCAGTCGCAATAGTCCGTCCGTAACTGCCGGAATCATGTGGAACAGCAGGGTTGCCGAGAAACACAGGGCCTGGAAGGGCACAGCTATCTTTGAGAGAAACGAAATCTTCGTGACGAGGAAACCGGCAGCCAACGCCAGCAGAGTGAGTACCGCGAGCGCGTGGCCGGGCCCGAAACCACCATGCTTGTAGATCATCAAGGCGGTCGCCGCGGCGACAGACGTACACAGCAGATAGAGCCTGCCTGTCTTCTGGGCGGGCGTAATCACTTTGTAAACCACTAACGTATAAAAGCCCGAAAGCAGCGCAAGAACGGCGACAGCCGTGTGGAACCAGCCAAGTGGTGTCATTTCGGGCATAGATTTGGTCCTATTAATTCGGCCGACTTAAGTGATCAGTTGGCCAATAATACAGTGTTAGCCCTGTGCGGGTTGCAACCACTACGTATTGAAAATCAGGTGGCCGACCCCAAACGAACCTTAAGGTCAGGTGGGCGGCGCCGATGAGGAAGAAATTTCGCAAGATCTCCGTCTCACTTCTAGTGCTGCTCGTGCTCCTCACCATTGTGACCGGGCCCGTGGCCTTGTGCTTTCCGGCATACCTTCTGTTCGCATTCTCTTTCTACGTTGTGTACCCGCTGATCAGTCATCCACTGGTCCTGGTGGGCTCGCTGCTCGCATGTGTACTCGGTGGGTTTGTGCTATCGCGCTGGCCGGTCGCAGAGTTGCGCTACGCTGTCGTCCCTGCTGTGGTTATGGGGATCGTCACCGCGTGGTTGCCGCCACGGGCCTGCGGATTTGATCCACTCATCGCCAACACGTTTGTGGAAACGATCGCCTTCGTTGGGGCCGCCGGTCTCGTACTAAGGGCCAAGGACTACAGCGCGCGCGCATGTGCGCTGCTCGCCCTGTTCTGTGGCATCGTGGTTGGGCTCCAGATCCACGTGGGACTTTGCCATGACGACTATACCCCTGATGCCGGGCTCATCGCCGTCTCGTCTCGAAGTGGCGTTTGGATGGCGGTACTGGCGGCAATGGCGCTCGGCTGGTTGAGTGCGTGGTTCGGTACCTGGATTTATCGTCGTAAGTTGGCCGCTGCCACGTCGTTAATGTTGGTCGCAATTCTGGCGTTCTCAACAGCGTTGGGCGGTCCTGCGCATGAGGCGGCCAGGAGCGGTGACATCGATGCACTGAGGACGCTCATCGAAGGCGGCACGAGCGTGAGCGACAGGGACAACCTTGGCCGTACGCCATTGCACTTTGCCACGAGCAGAGAGGTGGCTGAGCTGCTTATCGACCACGGTGCAGATGTCAACGCCACGGACAATAGCAGATGCACGCCATTACACTTTGTGAACGGCGCGGAAGTCGTTGAACTGCTACTCGAGCACGGCGCCAGCGTCCGTGCAAGAGACATGATCTCCAATACGCCATTGCACGAGGCAGGCAAAGACAATGGGCGAATAGCCGAGTTGCTGCTTGCCCATGGTGCCGACGTCAATGCCAGGGGACATTCTCGCGATACCCCGTTACACAGAGCCCGGAGTTTCGGCGCAGCTGAGGTGCTGATCGCTCACGGGGCCGATGTACATGCCAGAGACGAGTTCGGATCCACGCCACTGCATCACGCGAATGAAGGTGCCGTCGTTGACTTGCTGATTGCAAATGGGGCCGACGTCGATGCCAGGGACAACGATGGCGATACGCCGTTGCACAGCGCAGTCGGGTGGTATTCGGATTTCGACCGAGTTTCCGTTATTAGTCGACTTGCAGCCAATGGCGCGATTGTTAATGCGCGCGACAAGGACGGCCGAACGCCCCTGCACAATGCGCGCGACAGGGAGGCAGCCGAGGCACTTATCGCCGCAGGCGCAGACGTTGATGCCCTCGACAATGAACGCTCAAAACCCTGGGATATTGCGAAGCGGAGGGGCTACGAGCCGTTGCTGCAAATTCTCTCAGACGCCGGCGGGCATGGCCGCAAGCCCGTGCGCGACATCGTTGTGCCTGTTCTAGGCTCCGGACTGGCTACAACCCTGCTGCTTTTAGTTTTTCTGCGGCTTGGGAGGACCCGTGGACAATAGAAGGCTAGTGCTACTGGGCCTGGTGATGGCCACTACTTTGGCATTTGCGGATCTGGCAGATGTCAGGCGGGCGCAGGAACGCCTGGACGAAAAAGGGGAGTACGTCTACCTGGACGAAGAGACCCGCCAAGCCGAGATTCTAAGGATGAAGCAACTTATTGCCGAGAATTGTGAGCCTGCGAAAGACTGAAGTAACAGCCCCGAGTTCAACCGGCGGACGAAACACATTGGTTAAAGCGATTTGTGAATGCCGGAACCGGTGGATATGACCTCCAGGGCTCGCAACACGTCGCGGCGGCTGATTTGGCCCACAAGTCGATTGTTGTCCGTGACCGGGAATCGTCGATAACGCGAATCGATAAACCTCTGGGCAAGATCCACGATACTCATCTCCAGGTTGACCGTTTCTACTCCCTCGCTCATATAGTCTCGGACCGGACCGCCGTACTCACCATAGTATCCGGCCTGCAAAGCGACCTTCATGCAATCGAGTTCCGACAGCATGCCGATCAGGTTGCCTGCGTCATCGACGACGGGCGCACCGGCAATGCGGTGCTGGACGAGTGTGTGTACAGCATCCAGAACGGGCGTATCGGGTTTGAATGTTACGATTGTGCCCGCCATGTAATCTTTAACGAGACAGGATGTGATACTCATGTTGCTTCTCCGTCCGCGCCTTTGCGCTTGTTACAGGCTTTGCCTTTTCCGCTGCATAACTCGCAGCCGCCTCCGCTGAGGCCACCGCAGCTGCCACTGATCGCCTTGCGTCCGTTCAAGACACCAACACTCATGCCCGTGATCACGAGCAGGATGATGATGAAGCTAAGCAGCAGGGTGGTCATAATCATGTTCATAGTGCACTCAGTTTATCGAATTCGGGCGTAGTAATTTCGCGAATATCGGTCTGATTACGCACCAGGAAGTAGCCGGCAATGCCGAGTTCGCGAGCCAGTTGCGGGCCGTCGTCAGGTCCCAATACGAGGAGGGCGGTTGCCATTGCATCGGCATAGGCGGTCGAAGGGTTCACGACGGTTACGGCGGCGAGGTTGTGGGTCACCGGGCGCCCGGTTCGTGCATCAATCGTGTGAGAGAAGCGCTCTCCGTCATGTTCAAAAAAGTTTCGGTAGTCGCCGGACGTGGCAACGCTCGTGTCGGTCACGCGCAGGATTGCATGCGGAACGCGAGCTGAGGTGGAAGGTGCCTCGATCCCGATCGCCCACTTGGCCTTATCCCTGTTTCTTCCTTTGACTCGCAGTTCGCCGCCAATTTCTACGAGGTAGTTATCGATGCCGCGAGCATCGAGCAGTTCGGCAAGCTGATCGACAGCGTACCCCTTGGCCCAACCCGACAGGTCCACGTAAAGGTCAGGCACATCTTTGCGTACCAGGCGTTCCGCGCAGTCGGCTTCCAGAAGACTGAATCCCACTCGGCTCTGCGCGGCTGCAATTTCAGCATCTGAGGGTGGATCGACAACCTGGCCGCCAGGCCCGAAACCCCACAGGTTTGTCAGGGGACCAATTGTGAGGTCAAAAGCTCCACCTGTCGTTTCGCTGATCA
>CAZKZE010000022.1:0-35621 GCA_964557165.1 uncultured Woeseiaceae bacterium | reverse complement strand
AGTCACTCGCCTGTTTACCTCCCTAAGCAGGCGTGCAACACGGTAACCCCAAGCCTGTTGCTTCTTCAGGCCCCGGGGCACCCAGGTGCTTCGGGGTTTTTTATTGCTCGTCCGAAAGGGCCAGGAACTCCTCGAGCCTGGCGCGTGCTTCATCTTCACCCTGTCGTTTGAGCGCCGAGAACAGCTGCACCGTGGCGATGTCGCCCAACTCGCGTCGTACCTTGAGCAATGCGTTGGCAGCCTGCCCGCGTTTGAGCTTGTCGCTCTTCGTCAGCAGGACGTGGACCGGCAGCCCGACCGAATCTGCGAAGGCCAGCATCGCGTGATCGAATTCGGTCAGCTGGCGCCGAATATCGACGATCAGGAACATCCCTTTGAGGCTGGCGCGAATCTCGAAGTACTCGGCCATCAGGTCGGCCCAGTGGTCCCGCATGCGGCTCGCGACCTTCGCGAAGCCGTAGCCGGGCAGGTCCACCAGGCGCGCCTCGTCGCGCAGCGAGAAGAAATTCACGAGTTGCGTGCGGCCGGGCGTCTTGCTCGTACGCGCGAACTGCCGACGATTCACTATCACATTGATTGCGCTGGATTTTCCGGAATTGGATCGGCCAGCAAACGCGACTTCCGCACCCTCGTCAGGCACGAACTGGTCGGGCGCATTTGCGCTCTTGATGAAGCTGGCTTCTGGGTAGTGCGACATGGGTATGCCCCGTGGATTCTGTGTATAATTCGCGCTTGCTGAGTACAGGTCAACCCGGCACCGCTTCGGTGCGACTCAGCCAACGAATTTGTATCAAAAGCGATGACTTCTGTCAGCGCAGGGAAGTAACGGTTAGGAAATATGAAAATCAAGCTCGCTCCGCTCTTCGCGATGGCCGGTCTGGCACTCATCGCATCCCAGGTTCAGGCAGATAGCCTGGTCGAAGGTTCGACAGACGATGGCAAAGCGAAAGCCCTCACCTGCACAGCTTGCCACGGTCCTGAAGGCAACAGCATCAGCGCCCTGTGGCCAAATATCGCCGGTCAGAACGCACCGTACCTGCTCTCGCAACTCGCGGCCTTCAAGGACGGCTCGCGCGTTGACCCGCTGATGTCGAGCCAGGCAATGATGGTAACCGAACAGGATATGGCCGACCTCGCGGTGTACTTCGAGAGTCTCCCGGCTGCAGCACAATCCGTGAAGAATGCCGCTACCGTCGATCGCGGTGAGGCCCTGTACCGCGGCGGCAACGCCGAGGCAGGCGTGCCTGCGTGTCTCGGATGCCATGGTCCGTCGGGGCGCGGCAATCCGGCCGCCCAGTACCCGGCATTGCGCGGACAACACGCCGACTACACGGCCAAGCAACTGAACGACTACGCGAGCGGGACTCGCGAGACCGACGGCAAGACGCGCATGATGCGTGACATCGCCGGTCGACTCAGCAGGGAAGATATCGAGGCACTTTCTTCGTATGTTCAGGGTCTGAGATAAGCATCTCCGCCCGTTAGGCTCAGGAAGACACAATGAAGCACACAATCTGGATCGCCGCCGTGCTGTTTGCACTGTCGGCTTGCAGCAAGGAAGAACAGCCGGAGACTGTCGACGAGGAAGCGGCGACAGTCGAGGCGACCACGCCGGATGCCGCCGAGCAGGAAGCGGCTGAAGAGGCGGCCACCGAGACGCTCGAAGTTGTCGAGGAATCAGCGTCAGAGGAAGAACCCGAGGACGAGGCGATTTTGCTGGCTGTGGCCGATCCCGCCGAGACGCCCGCGCGCGAATGGAAGTTCAAGGAAGGCGAGCACTATTTCCGCCTGGTGCCGACTCAACCGACTGTTGGCGGCGCTGACAAGATCGAAGTTGCCGAATCCTTCATGTACAGCTGCCCACACTGTTTCACGTTGGAGCCATACATCAATGCATGGGCTGCCAATATGGACCCGGGCGTGCGCTTCGTCCGCATTCCGGCTATGTGGAACCAGGCTGCCCAGACGCACGCCCAGATCTATTTCACGCAGGACGTCATGGGGCGCAACGGTATCCTGGACAATCCGGGCGCATTTCACGAGGCCGTATTTGAGGAATTTCACAACCGTGGCAATCGGCTGACGTCGGTGGCTGCGATTCGCAAATTGTTCAACCGCTTTGGTGTCTCGAACGAGGACTTTGACAAGACCTGGAAGTCGTTCGAGGTCAACCAGATGATGCGGCTTTCCGGGGACCTCGTGCGTCGCTACGGCATCAGTGGTGTGCCGGCGATTGTCGTCAATGGCAAGTACCGCACCGGTGCCGCTGAAGCAGGCGGTTACGATGAACTCATCGAACTCATCGACGAACTGATTGCGAGAGAAGGCCTGCGCTAGCCGCTGTCTTCTGCAACGATCTTCAAGGCGCCGCTCTCTGAGCGGCGCCAGTACATTCGGCGCATGAAAGTCACCTTGTGCGACTCACCTTCGCTGATCTCGAGCCGAAAACGGCTCAGGTAGAGCCCGTCTTCGACCGGGTCTGCCAGTAACAGCAGATCGCTGACTGTGACCTCCACTATCCGCCGCTGGCCGACGGTCTCGAGGCTGAACGCCGACCACTCTTCCTTGTTCATGCCCCAGTGCCGGAACGTGTCATCGTAGTAGTTGAGCCAGGCGTACATATCGCCTTGTTCGAGTCTGTCGGCCCAGTGCAATACCGCTTGTTCCAGGGCGATCCGTGCCGCGGCGACCGCCCCGGGCTCATCCCAGGCCAGTTCGGCCGCGATCAGCACAGGCGTAACGTTGGCTGAAAAGCTCGGCTCCAGGGCCAGCAGCCGCTCATTCGGCAGGGCGATGCACCCATCGGTATCGAGAGGCGGTCGCGTACCGCCCCGGGGGTCGACACCGTGCACCCAGATGCCGTCGCCCGTGCGCCCAAGGTGACGGTCCCATGCGTTCGGGTAGTCCAGCGGAAACGCGGTGACCCCATACTTGTCATGCAAGCGCGACGTGTCGAGTTGTTCGGTAACAAAGTAGATGCCCAAAGGCGTACGCCGGTCGCCACTGCGTTCCTTTCCGGTGCCGCCCTGTCCAATGGACATGTAGTCCTGCCGCACTTTCTCAACACCGTCGCCCGCCCGATCGAAGCGATGAAATGCCGATGCGGAAGTCTCCGCGATAAACACCGTGGGAGTTGACTCGGGTAGTCGCAGAATCCAGGCCGGTACAGGTTCCGCAAACAGGGGAGCGCCCGCGATGATCAGTCCGACAAGAAGTAGGGTCCTCGGCATATTCCAATATTACAGGCCGGTCGCGACCATGCTAAGGTCCTTCGCATAATCCTTCAGGCCGGGGCTGTACTGTGACACGAATATTCCTTGCTTTGCTCATCAACATTCTGGCTGCCAGTGGGTACGCCGCCACTGCCACCGATGAGGCGTTCCGTAACCTGGCCGACGAGTACATCAGCGACCTCACGAATTTATCGCCCGTCTCCGCGACAATGATCGGGGACCACAGTGCGGATGGCGAGCTCGACCAGGTCGATGCGGCGGCGCGCGAAGAAACGCTGACCTTGCTGCGCGAGTATCGCGATGCCCTGGCCACCCTGGATCGCGACGAAATGTCGCGCGCCAACCAGGTCGACGCGGAACTGCTGCTCCATGAACTTGAGTCCAGTATCTGGTCTGTCGAAACGCTGCAGGAATGGGCGTGGAACCCGCTCTACTACGTTGGACGTTCAGGTGGATCGATTTACGGCCTGTTATCCCGCGACTACGCACCGATCGAAAAACGCCTGATGTCGGCGGCGTCCCGGCTGGAACAAATTCCGCGTTTCCTTGAACAGGCGCGAGGTGAGTTGCAGCCGGAACGGGTACCGAAGATCCACGCCGAGAAAGCCGTGCAGCAGAATCCGGGGCTGGCCTCCATCATCGACTTGATGATCATTCCTGAGATGGACGTCCTGAACGAAGCAGAACAGGCTCGACTCAACGCGGCCATTGAAACCGCGAAGAATGCGGTCGCGGACCACCAGACCTGGCTGGAGGAAGAACTGCTGCCCAGGGCGAATGGCGACTTCCGCATCGGCGCCGAACTGTATGACGTCAAACTCGCGTTTGCATTGAACTCGCCGATGTCACGCAAGGAGGTCACGGCGCGCGCCGAGCAGGAATACGAGAACGTGCGCAACCAGATGTACGAGGTTGCGAAGATCGTCTATCTCGAGACTCACCCGATGACCGCGTTTCCCGATGCTCCCGACGAGTCCTACAAGCAAGCGATCATCCGGGCAGCGCTAGAAGAAGCGTACCAGGAGCTGCCCCCGCCGGATGGCATCGTCGAAGTAGCCAGGGCACAACTCCAGGAAGCCACCGACTTCGTTGTTGAACACAACATCGTCACAATGCCGGAGGAGCCGGTTGAAATCATCGTCATGCCCGAGTTCCGGCGTGGTGTGACCCTGGCGTACCTCGACGCACCGGGGGCACTCGACAAGGAGCAGCCTGCGTTTTATGCGGTGGCGCCGCTGCCCAGCGACTGGACCGAGCAACAGGTCGAGTCCTTCCTGCGCGAATACAATATCTATTCGATCCAGGACCTCACGATTCACGAGGGCGTCCCGGGACACTACCTCCAGCTCGCGCTGAGCAATCGCTACCCCTCGGTTCTGCGAAGCGTCCTGCAATCCGGGCCGTTCATCGAGGGCTGGGCTGTGTATGCCGAGCGAGTGATGATCGACGAAGGCTACCAGGACCACTCACCGCTGCAGAAGTTGATTATGCTCAAGTGGTACTTGCGCGCGATCACCAATGCCATTATCGATTCCGCCATTCATGTCGACGGTATGACTCGCGATGAGGCAATGAAACTGATGGTCGAAGGCGGCTTCCAGGAAGAACGCGAGGCAGCCGGAAAATGGGTCCGAGCGCAGCTCACATCGGCGCAGCTTTCGACCTATTTCGTGGGCTACCAGGAACACATCGAAATGCGCGCTGCCGTGCAGGAGGCATGGGGTGAAGAGTTCACGTTGCGGCGCTATCACGACCAGGCCCTCTCCTACGGATCGCCGCCGGTCCGCTTCGTTCGGGCCCTGATGCTCGGCGAGGAGATCCCGCGCCGCGTCGAGTAGATCTGGCTCATATTCCAAACCGGCATAACGCATGCGCGTTTTGCTCGCTGTGGCGTGCAACGAAACTGCGGCCATCTGCATCTAAAGATGCATGAATCTCACAGACCTGAGCACCAGGCAGTGGCCTTCTGTGGCCGCTGCCGTCGCCCTCGTAGCGCTATTCGGCCTGACCTCGATAGCGTCGCTGCCGATCCAGCTGCTGCCGACGATCGAAGAGCCGCAGATTTCGGTTGCGAACTTCTGGCGCGCGGCCGCGCCCGAGGAAATGGAGGCCAACATCGTCGAGCCGCAGGAAAATGTTCTGCGCAACACGCCCGGCCTGACCAACATCAATTCGTTCATAGGGCGCGGCTCAGGATTCGTGAACCTGACGTTCGCAGTTGGCACGGACATTCAGACGGCCAAGCTCGACGTTATCAACAACCTGACGCAGGCACCGCCACGACCCGGTGACGCACTCGAGCCCCAGGTCAACGTTGGCGGCGGCGGGCAAACGCCGGGGGCCGCATCTCTTCTCATCCGCGTATTGCCTGACAATCCCAATCGGGAATTGTCGGACTATCAGAAGCTCATCGAGGACCAGGTTCAGCCGAGGCTGGCGCGAATTCCTGGCGTTTCGCAGGTCAACCTGCAGGGCGAGCAACCGCGGGAGCTGCATATAACGTTTGACTCCTACCGGGCCGCGGCACTCGGTGTCCAGGTCAATGACATCATCGCCACGGTTTCACGAGCTACCGACAGTTCCGGTGGCTTCGCCGATGTGGGCCGGCGCCAGTACACCGTGCGCTTCGTCGGCCAGTTCGAGCCGGAACAGCTGAACGAGCTCATCGTCGGCTGGAGCAACGAGCGGCCCATCTACCTGAGCGAAGTCGCAGATGTCGAGATCGTGCCGCGCAAGCAGGACGGTTTTACGTTGCGTAATGGTTATCCGGCCTACTACATAACCGTGCAGCGCGAGTACGACGCGAACACGGTGACGATTCTCGACGAGGTCAACAAGGCCATCGTCGAACTCAATGACAATGTCCTGCATGCGGCGGGGCTCGAGATGGACCTGAGCTTCGATGCATCGATTCACATTCGTCGCGCAATTTCACTCGTGCGCAGCAATCTTGGCATCGGCCTGCTGCTTGCCATTGGCATCTTGTATTTCCTGATGCGCAGCCGCCGCGCGACGTTCCTTGTTACAGCGACCGTGCCCTTGTCCGTGCTCGTTGCCTTCGTGGCGTTACGCCTGTTCGACAAATCGCTAAACGTCATCTCGCTGGCCGGATTGGCATTTGCGGTTGGTCTCGTGATGGATGCCGCAATCGTGACGCTCGAGAATATCGTGCGTTGTCGGCAAAGCGGCCTGAGCCAGGAGGAGGCGGTTGCCAAAGGAACGCGCCAGATCACGGGCGCGCTGTTCGCCTCGACGGTGACGAGCGTCGCGATTTTCGTGCCCGTGTTGTTCATGAACGGCATGGAGGGCCAGCTGTTTCAGGACCTCGCGCTGACTATCGCGGTTGCCGTATCGGCATCATTCCTGATCGCGATTACGGTACTGCCGGTTGCGGCAAAATTCTTTCTCCGCCAGGAAAACGACGACCCACTGATCCATTGGTGGGACCGCATCACGAACCTGGTCATGCGATTGACGAGCACGCCGCTCCGCTGCTGGAGCTGGGTTGGCGGCATTCTGGGCGCTTCGGCACTCGTGATCCTGTTACTGGTTCCGAAAGCGAATCTCCTGCCACAGGCTCCGTCTGACTCGCTCAATGCGTTCTTCGCCATGCCGCCAGGCGGCACCGTCGAAATGGTCGAGACAGAGATCGCGGGGAAGATCGTGGAAAGGCTCCGCCCGTACATGGATCACGAGCAGCAGCCCTACATTCGAGGCTACAACCTCTCGTCTTTCGGCACTTTCAATGCCTTGTTCATCTATCCGCAGGATCCGAACCGGATCGAGGAGATGATCGCGATCGTCCGGGACGAGGTGCTCATTGACCTGCCGGACACCCAGGCATTCGTACAGCGCTCATCATTGCTCAACTTCGGTTTCGATGGCGGCCGCGCCATCAACCTGGACATCCAGGGATCCAACATCAACGCCTTGTCAGAGGTAGCGATGCAGGCGATGCCGATGATCAACGAAGCTGTACCTGGCGCCCAGGTTCGACCATTCCCGGGGCTGCAGATCGCGGAACCGGAATTGCAGCTCGTGCCCAATGACCGACGCATCACAGCGGCAGGCCTCGACCGAGCCTCTGTTGCCAACATCGTGCGGGCGATGACCAGCGGTACCTTCGTCGGCGAGTACTTCGACGGCAACGATCGGATGGACATGATCCTCAAAGGCCCGATCTGGAGTTCGCCCGAGGAACTGGCCGCTGTGCCGATCGCCACACCGCTTGCCGGCATTCAGAGCATCGGCGAGCTGACTGACATTCGCAGAACCGTCGGACCGACACGGCTGATTCGCGTGAATGGGCAACGGACCCTGACTCTACAGGTTACACCGCCGCCCGAGATGACCGTGCAGGAGGCGCTGGACACCTTGCGTGATGTCATTAGTCCGCAGTTGCGCGAGATCGTACCGGACGACGTCAGTTTTGCGTACCGGGGCACAGCCGACCGCCTGGAAGGCGCATTCAGTACGATGAAAGTGAACCTCGCGATCGCCGCCATGGTCCTGTTCCTCGTACTCGCCGCCATGTTCCGTTCATTGCGTGATGGAGCGCTTGTGATGTTGTCGATGCCGCTCGCCGTTGCCGGCGGTGTGCTCGCATTACGCGTGCTAAACCTTTTCACGACCCAGGCCATGGACCTGCTGACGACGATCGGCTTCCTGATCTTGCTCGGTCTCGTCGTGAACAACGCCATCTTGCTCGTCATGCAGACACGCACCTCGCAACAGAGCGGGATGGATCGCAGCGCGGCCGTCGCCAATGCCGTTCGTCTCCGAGCCCGACCCATTTACATGAGTACGCTCACCAGCATTTTCGGCATGCTGCCGTTGATGCTGATGCCGGGCGTTGGCTCACAGATCTACCGCGGACTTGCCACCGTCATCATCGGCGGCATGTTCGTCAGCGCAATATTCACACTGATCCTGATGCCCAGCATCCTGCGGCTGCCGCCCCTGGTGGGCCGGCTTCGCAGGACTGCCGGCGCGCCGGCTACACAGGGAGCCATCGCCGATGCTTAAGAAAACGACAACGATAATCGCTTGCTGCCTCCTGGCCAGTGCGGCGCTCGCTCAACAGGAAATGCCGGCCAAGGTCGTGCAGGTCGCGAGCGTCGAACGGAAGGAAATAGCGCCGACCGTCGCGGTGCCTGGAACCATCTACAGCCGCAATGACGTGCAGGTCACCGCGGGTGTTGCCGGTCAGCTCCTGATGGTGGCGGAGCCGGGCACAGTTGTGCAGGAAGGTGAGCCCGTCGCAAGAATAGACAAGCGCCCGCTCCTGTTACAGCGAGCTGAGCAGGAAGCCCTGTTGCAGCGCGCGGAGATCAACGTAAGGCAACTCGAAAGCCAGCTGCGCCGTCAGCGTGAACTGCAGGGCTCGAATCTCGTCTCGGAGTTTGAGCTCGAGCAGACCGAGGCCAATCGCGATCTCGCAATCAGCGATGCGAATATCACCAAGGTACGGATTCGGCAGATCGACGACCAGATCCAGAGAGCAGACGCGCGTGCCCCATTCACCGGTGTTGTCGTCAATCGCGTACACCGTGGCGGAGAAGATGTCGCAAGAGGTGAAGTGCTCGCTCAACTGACCGACATCCGCAACATGGAGGTTCGGGCGTTTGTACCTTTGAAGCACCTGCCGCGCACGGTTGTCGGAGATTCGATTGACGTATTCGCCACTGACGCCGTCTACTCTGGTCGTATCAGGTCCCTGGTGCCCACTGGTGACGTTCGTTCCCAGACGTTCGAAGCACGTATCGACCTGCCCGTGGCCGCGCTATCAAGCTGGACGGTGGGTCAACTGGTAAGCGTCTCGGTACCCATTCGGGCACGTGAGTCCGCGATCACGGTGCCACGGGACGCGCTTGTGCTGCGCCACAACGGCTCGTTTGTCTTCCGCATCAACAGCGACAATGTCGCAGAGCAGATTGCCGTACGCATCGGCGATTCTGCAGGCGAAGTCGTTGCCGTATCAGGGCCACTAAACTCCGGGGACCGAGTCGCCATCCGCGGCGCCGAGAATCTCACCGAGGGGGCCAGCGTCAAGATAATGGTGTCCCAGGGGGCCGCTGGAAGCGCCAGCGCGGAAGGCTAGCGTCGCGAATTGGCGACAGGCTTTACCCGAACTTTCGTCACGGGATATAGTCGAACTCTCTCATAAGAACGGGGAGAGGAATGGCGGGAGCCAGGGCATTCACACCACTTTTCTTGTTGGTGGTCTCAAGTCTGATTTTCACGATGCCGGCGTTGGCGGCAGTCGAAAGTGTGCCAGCGTTTGACCTGGTGCAGCGCGACTATGATCAGTTGATTGCCGACGGCGAGTACCTCGAAGCCGCCAACTCCATCAAGCTGCTCCTGTCCGAGGTTCTCAAGGATCCGGACTACGACCGCCTGGTGTACGGCAAGCTTCTTACACAACTCGCCACAGCCCAGCAACTGGCCGGCTCCTACTCCGCTGCAATCGAGAACTTCGATCTCGCTATCCAGTCCATCGAATCTGCGACCGACCGCCTCAATGGCGAACTTGTCGCGCCGCTGCTCGGTATGAGCCGCAGCCTGATGGGTGCCGGTCGTTATCTGGAGGCCGAGAAGACCTATCATCACACCCTGCACGTGCACCATGTGAACTACGGTTTCTATGGTCTCGACAAGGCAGAGATCGTCGATGAACTGAGCGAAGCATATTTCATCATGGGCGACTTTGAGTCTGCCAATAGCATGCAGAAATCCTACGTAGGCATGGTGGAACATCACTATCCGGGCAAGAGTCTTGAGCGCGTGCCCTCCCTGACCAGCCAGGCCGAAATGTTGTACCGAACCGAGTCCACTTTCCGTGCATTGAATGCCTACCGCCGTCTCATCGCCTTGATAGAGGACGCTGACGGACTGGACTCCATGGAGCTAATACCGGCACTGGCCGGCGTCTCCGACATCCTGATCAATAATCGCATTGTCGACGGCGAGGACGGGGCCGAGAAAGCCAGGCGATACCTGCGGCGAGCTGCGGTAATTACCGAGAAAAGCGAGAGCGCGAGCGCGCTGGACAAGGCTAACGTATTTATCATGATGGGCGATTTCCTGAGCGTACAGACGCCGAATCGCGACGCCGTTGTCAGCAACTACGAACGGGGCTGGCAGTATCTCGATGAAGACCCGGAACTGCATGCGTATCGCGACGAGACGTTCGGTCACGCAATACTGCTGAATCCGACCCCAAGCAGCACACCACCAGCCATGCGAGATCTTCTCGAAGACGCGTCCGATCCGGACCGCACCAAGAACGGTCATATCATCATCGGATACGACGTCAATGAGGGTGGCCGACCCAAAAACGTGCGTGTCGTTGAGTCGGTTCCCCCGGGACTTCACGACTATATCGTCAAGAATTACGTTCGCGACTTCGCTTTCCGCCCTCGTTTCGAAGCGGGTCAGCCCGTCGGCTCACCAAACCAGACATTCGAGCTGCGATATACCGTCGGGGAAGAGGAATTACCTGAGGAACTGCGGCAGAATACGACTGAGGTCGCGAAAGCCGACGTAAACCAGTAATCGTTCCGGACGTGCAGCAGATCAACCAGGCAATACAGGCCGGCTACGCCGCGTTTCAGCGGGGCGCGTTTGACGAGGCCCGGCACCATCTCCGGCAGCTGAATCACGCCAAGGCGGTGCATTTGCTGGCACTGGTCGAAAAAGGTGCCGGCGAGCTGCAGGAAGCCGCCATACTTTTTGAGCGCGCCGCCAGGATGGATCCGCAGGATCCTGAAATCGCGAACAATCGCGCGACCCTGGCTCGCAGTACCCAGCAACACGAGCTGGCGGAATCCGAGTATCGTCGCGCATTGAGTCTGAACTCCGGTTTCCAGCAGGCGAAAACCGGCCTCGGCCGGCTCTATATCGATACCGAGCGCTGGACCGACGCATTGGATCTCTACGAGACGCTCTTGCGGAGCGACCCCGGCAATGTCGCTGCCCGCTATGGACTTGGAACGGCGTTACTCGGCGACGGCCAGGCGGAAGCGGCGGAATCCCTGTTCGACGCGCTGGTCAATCAGGGTAACACTGAGCCCCAGATTCGTTTCATGCGTGCGCGAGCCCGTCTGGAACTTGGCCAGGTCGAGAAAGGTATCGACGATCTCAAGACCGCACACGCAGCGCAGCCGACCAATTTCACGCTGAGAACCCTGGCCCAGACCTACTGGATGACGGGCGACAATGCAGCATTTGACGCACTACTGACAGAGTCAGCATTGTTGCCCGAGCTTGTTGTTACGAGTGCCGAGATCCTGCGCCAGAGCGGCAACCCGCGCGCTGCCCTCGATGCCCTCGAGAATATCCGAAAGACCGTCGCATTGCCGGCGGAGTCATGGGCCGTTGCAGCTAATGCGCATATTGATATGGAGAACGCTACGGCAGCCGAGGCGGAGGCCATGGAGTGCCTGGCGAAGCACCCGGAGGACCGCCTGATAAAGGGAAACCTGCTGACTGCGCTGCTGATGCAGGGCAAAGCCGAGGAGGCAATGCCTTACATACAATCCATGCGTGAGGCAGAGCCAAATGGCCAGCACTGGATTGCTCATGAAGCGACAGCCCTGCGGCTGATGGGGTCGGAGCGCTACGGCCAGCTCGTCGACCTGGAGCGTTTCGTGCGTCCATACACATTGCCGATACCGGAAGGCTTCGACAGCCTTGCCGAGTTCAATGCGGCATTCCTGAAAGCCCTGGAACCGTGGCATCAGTTCGAGACGCATCCGCTCGATCAGTCGCTGCGGGATGGCAGCCAGACACCACGTGATCTGACGACCATTGACGATCCGGTAATCAAGGCATTCTACAAGGCGCTGGATACGCCGATTCGCCAGTACATGGCGGACGTGGGAAGTGGCGACGATCATCCTCTGACCGCCCGCAACACGGGCGACTACCGCATTGCCGGCGCCTGGTCTGTGAAACTGAAAGGTGGCGGCTGGCACGTCAATCACGTGCACCCCGAGGGCTGGATCAGCTCAGCGTATTACGTCTCCGTTCCCGAGGAGACAGCGGGTGATGAGAATCGAGCCGGCTGGATCAAGTTCGCCGAGCCGCCTTTCGAGACGACCCCGCCGACCCCGCCCGAAAAGTGGATTACGCCGACGGCCGGTACGCTCGTGCTGTTCCCGTCCTTCCTCTGGCATGGCACCGAAGCCATCCATGATGGCTCGGTTCGCGTCACGGCGCCGTTCGACGCCGTGCCGGTCTAGTCCGCACCACCCTGCGACACGCGACGCGCCATCAGGTGGCGCCAGTTCTCGAGTGAGTAGAGGTGCAGGTACGAGGCGGACAGGAAGCCTGTCTTATGCAATTCGTAGATGTCATCGGCCGGGAGTGCGTCGAGTTTGGCTGCGTCGATAGCGACGTAGTCTGCCAACGACTGCTCCTCGGTTGCCCCTGCAGGCTTATGCGTCGCTTGCATCATGGCAAGCAGGCCAAGATCAACGAGTTTCTTGCAGTACTCGACCGTGCGCTGGCGTTCGCGTTCGAAATCCGTACAGAGCTGCATCAACGTCTGCGTATGCTCTGACGGCTCGCCGTTGGTAAAGAACGGATACTCCGGGTCCTCGCTGACAGATGCCGCGTCGCGATCCAGGACGATCGCCAGTTGACCACCTGCCTCTTTCGCCAGCGTAAACGGGTGGCAGCGCAGGTAGGTTGGAATGTAGGTGAATTGATCCCAGTGGCCCTGTTCGTTGACAAACAGGTTAACGTCGTCAAGCAGGCCAACGACCGCCAATGGTGTCGGCGTCTCAAGATTCGTGAAAATAATCGGATACGTTCGCATCGCCGAGCCGAACTCGATCATGGTCAATGGAACGACGCGAATACCTTTGGCGAATTCGAACGGATTCTTGGCCGGCGTAAACCCCATAGTGCCGTGCGCATCGGTCGTCAGGAGCTCTGGCTTCTCGTAGAGATACATCTTGCCGCTGAGGCTCGTGTTGGTATTCGGATTGCTGTTGTCAGTCATTTTCCTTACTTCCTTTTTGCGCCGTCAGCTTCCACGCAACGGGCAGTTGGTTGCCAGGCGTCTCAAGCGGCGTGCAATGTACATCTTTGAGACCCTGTTTTTCAAATATTTGTATGATTTCATTGACGTCACTCTCTGACAGGGCGGCCGCACACATGCGACTCAGACGGTCAAGGTTGATGTCCAACTCGCCGCGCATCGCATCCAGCCATTCCAGTATGTCTCCGAGGTCGTACTGTTGCCGCCGCTCGTAGAGCTGGCGGAAACCCTGGAACAAGTAGGTATGAATTCCCTTCCTGCAACGGCGCATGCCCTCACCCACTGGCGTCGCAGCCGTCGCAAACGCATCCTGCGCGCTCTTTAACGCCGCAGCATCACCCGAAAAAGCCGCAGTAATCATCCGTGTTGCGTGGTCGATAAACTCCTGCTCGGCAACAATCTTCGCCTCGGCGAGTTGCCGCCTGTTGCTGCCATCGATATAACCGTCCTGGATATGGCAGAGGCCGACAAATTTCCCGCCCGGCGCGAGCAGCCGTGCTGCCTCGGCAAATGCGTCGATGCCAGCGTACTCGGCACCGAATTGGGTCACCACGGCGTCGAAAGATCCATCATCGAGTGGTATGGCATCGGCCGAACAGACGACGGTTGATACCCCCGGGAAGCGTTCTAGCAGCGCCTGCAGCGCCACGTCAGAAATATCGGTCGCCGACAGGCGGAACGTATGCTCTTCCGGCAAGTGCGCATAGATCGATCCTGCCCCGCTCGCCAGGTCCAGTACTCGCGCGCCTTCCTTGAGACTCACGAACTGTGCGAGCCAGAACTCGGCCAGCGCCGGATGCCGCTCACCTTCGGCATTAACAAAGACTTCGCCGTCGGCGCTGTCTTTCTGCCAGTAGTCGGACCAGCCTTTCTCGGAGTCAATCATCATCAATTCCCGCGAAGACTATTGTAAAAAAAACGGCGGGCCGAAGCCCGCCGTTCTCCTGACAGATGTCAGACTTACTTAGAAACTAGCAGACGCCCTAAGGAAGTAGGTGCGACCGTATACGTCGTAAGTTGCCGGATAGGTATTCGCCTGTTCCTGGTTATCACCGATCAGAGGCGGCGTCTCATCCACGAGGTTGTCGATACCAACGGTCAGAGCGTAGTTATCCGTGAAGCGATACGTACCGGAGAGATCGAAGTAGTTGAAGCCATCGATCTTCTCGGCGAAGTTGAGGAATGACGGATCATCATCATCAACCGCACCAATGTAGCGCCATGACAGCATAGCGGTCCAGTTATCGTTCGACCACGTACCTGTTGCACGATGCTTGTACTCAGGCAGCGGCTCGCCGCAGATCGTCTGACCAAACGCACCAGAACAATCGTCGGTTTCCGCACCCTCGTAGGCCGTGAAGTTGGACTCTTGGGTAATCGTCGCTACGTAGGCAATACGCATGTCGCCATTAAAGAGGTCGAAGTCATAGCTTGCGAGAACGTCGAAGCCCTTGAGCGTCTGTTCAGCAACGTTCGCTGACCTCAGCGAGATATTGTCGATTGTACCGTCGGCACGACGAGTGATTACGCTACACCATGGCGAACCAGCACCACCGTCTGCGGGGACGGCGTTGTTGTAGCAGTTCGTCAGTACCTGCGAAGCACCGCCACCGAACTCTGTGATGTAACCGTCGATCAGGATATCGAAGTAGTCAACAGAGACGCTAAGCCCATCGACGAAGTCCGGCTGGAACACGAAACCAACCGTGTAGGTGTCAGCTTCTTCCGGCAACAGATCCGGGTTACCACCCGTAACTGCGCGTACCTGACCTGCAGCAAGGTTGATAGCCGGTGTGCCGACAACGTTGGCAGGAACGCCTGTGTCGAGACAGATCTGCGTTGTAGCCGCGTCCGGAGCACCGAGGGCCGAGCAAGGATCCGTCGCAGCCGGGAAGTTTTCACCCTGCGGCGCGAACAGCTCACCGATTGACGGCGCGCGTACAGCACGGTTGAAGCCACCGCGGATGCGGAATGACTCAACTGGTGCCCAGGAGCCGCTGACCTTGTAGGACTCTACGTTGCCTGACGTCGAGTAATCCGACGAACGATAGGCGAGTTCGAGGTCCAGCAGGTCGGCGCCTGTTACGCCTGACAGAATCGGCAGGTAGGCCTCAGCGTAGTAGGAACTTACGGTGAATCCACCAGTTACCGGCGGGGCACCGTTAAAGCCAGCGATGTTGCCTGAGGCCAGCGCCTGTGACGGACGGAAATCAAAGTTCTCATCCCTGTGCTCGTAACCGACAGCCACGCCAATCGCACCACCTGGAAGCTCGAGGCCACCGAGGTCGCCCGTGAAGTTCAAGCCGAAGATGTCCTGGCCGTAATCGAACGTTGAAGCTGTAGCGGTACGTACGAAGGCTGCTGCGTCAGGCGAGATGTTGCCCTCACCGAAGATGTTCATCGGAGCACAAGGAACCGTCGAACCGCCGGCAGCCGTGTTAGCACACTGCGTCGGGTCAGCAGGATCGAGAACCAGGGCCTGCATGAAGCGGTTCCGGTCTACGTTACCGTCCTGCGTCGATGCGCCATTCACGTTACCAGTCTGGTAGTAGCCGTCAAAGCTCCAGCTTTCGCTGATGTCGCCCTTGATGCCAGCGAGGAGCTGGAAGCTCGTGAACGTGCTGTCATCGCGACGCTCGCCAACTTCAAGCATACGACGACGAACAAACATCGTACCCGTGTCGTCGATGCCGTTACCGTCGGTATCAACACCGTCACCAAACGCGTCACTCAGCACCTGCTGCGAGAGCGGCTGGAGGAACGGATTGCCATCGAGCGTGACCTGCGTACCCGACTGGAAGATCGGCGTAGCAGCCAGCTGCTGCGGAACGTACGACGATGTCCAGTGGCCACGACCATAAACGCTCACTCTGTCACTAACGTCGTAGTGGCCGAGAGCAGTCGTCTGGTAGCGCGATTGCGGCAACTGGATGTAGTTGACCGGCGCGTAGTTGTAGAAGTCGTTGGTGTCCCCAGAACTGGTATCGAACGGACGAATGAGGCCAGTCTCGTCAAACGTAACACCAAAGCTGGTTGGCGAGAATGTGCCAAGAGCACCTGCGAAGATCGACGTTGCAGGGATACCCGACGAACCGCCGTTATAGAGGTTGCCAGCGCCGTCATCGAACTGTGCGAAGAACGAGAAGTCGCGATCGCCCTGGAACAGCTCTTCACGATCGGTGTAGGCGAAGTTCAAGGTTACGTTACCGCGACCGTCTGCCGTGTTGGCACCGAGTGTGAGGTCTGTGCTCCAGATACCTGCGTCACCGTCAAACGTCTGCTCGAAACCAGCGTTGATGTTCACGCCTTCGAAGTCGTCTTTCAGGATGAAGTTAACAACACCTGCTACGGCGTCAGAACCGTATACAGCTGATGCACCGCCGGTCAGTACTTCGATGTTCTGGATCAACGCGTTCGGAATCATGTTGATATCAACAGAACCGCCAGACCCGGTCGGAACAACGCGCGTGCCATTGATCAGAACCAAAGTACGGTTCGAACCAAGACCACGCAGGTTAACCGTTGCCGTGCCGTTACCCGGGTTGTTCGACGAACGGTCGAGACCAGGTACAGCCTGCGGTAGTGTGTTGAGCAGTGATTCGGTGTTGACCGTACCGGTCATTTCGATCTGCTCGAAGCCTACCGTTGCAACAGGAGCGTTGGAGCTAAAGTCCTTCTTCTTAATACGCGAACCGGTAACTGTGATCTCTTCGAGTTCGTCAGCACCTTCTTCCTGGGCCAAAGCGCCAGGAGCTGCTGCCATTCCGATGAGGCCAGCATTTACCGCAAGCGCCAGCTTGACAGCATTTCTGACATTCAGATTTCTTGCCATGAGAATATATCCCCTAGAATTTTCGAATAGTTGTCTGCTCGGCTGTCCTTTCTTGTCGTCAACCGAAATTGATGGACGCAAAAATACAACTGTCTGCAGACAAGTTGGCAGAATATATACTATTCAGACCCGAAGTACCACATCCCCAACAAATTGTTCTAACGCAACAAAACTCGGATCCTGCGAACCGCGTAATTACGCCATTTCTTACTGTTTTATTCATAACCGATTGTTATTTATACAATAGCTGGCGCCATTCCAGGGACCCACGCGCGACGTCATTTTGATGCTTTTTCGCAACAAATCGACGATATCGTGCCTTGGGCGGTGTTTGTTGCTATTTAACTACAGAAAAATGCACATTATGGGCCCGATTGCGGACCCTGACTGCGCTGGCCTCGCGCCAGTACTCGACGAGCCCGTCATTTTCGGGGACACGGAAAACCACGAGGAACCGTTCATCTTCGTGTAAATTGTCGCGATGCCACATGTGCCGCGCAAACGACTGGTCCGGCTACTGACGCGCATCGCAATCAGCGTTATTGCGTTGGTCGTTTTTTCCTTGCATGTGGCCGGCAAACCTCGCTTCGAGATCCTGGACCGTATCGAAAACTACCTGTACGACGTACGCGTGCGTACGACCATGCCAGGCGGCATCGATGACCGGATTGTCATCATCGATATCGACGAAGCCAGCCAGCTCGAGCTCGGCCAGTGGCCCTGGCCTCGTGCCACACTTGCCGCCATTCTCGACCGACTGTTTGATGACTATGAAATAAGTGTCGTCGGCTTTGATGTCCTGTTCGCCGAAGCCGGACGGGGCGACGGGAACGAGGCGTTTGCTGAGTCCTTTATTGCCAGGGATGTTGTGACCGGTTTCGTCTTCAAGGATTCGCTTAGCCCGAATGAGCCGGAATTCACGGGCACACTACCCCAGCCAGTCATTGGCAGCGACGAACTCACGGGCGTCACGGTGCCATTCGTCACCGCCGCCGGATTTACCGGGAGCCTGCCTGCCTTGCAGGAAAATGCGATCGATGGTGGCTTCTTCGATTCACCACTCGTCGACTCCGATGGCGTGTTCCGGCGTGCGCCACTGGTGCAGGCATACCGCGGCGACCTGTACCCCTCCCTTGCTCTTGCGGTCGCACGTGTGGCGCTGGGTTCGCCCACAGTCGGCCTGAACTTTGCGGCGCAGCGCGATGGGCGCATGAGCGGATTGGAGCTCGAGGCATTTCAGATCGGCGACCGCCTGATCCCGGTGGATGAACGCGCCTCCGTGTTTATCCCGTTTCGTGGCCCGCAGGAGAGTTTCCGCTTTGTGTCGGCGAAGGACGTGCTCGCGGGCGCTGTCGACGCAGACTTGATGCGCGGCAAGATTGCACTCGTCGGCGCGAGCGCCGCCGGGTTACTCGACCTGCGATCCACACCGGTCGGGCAGCGCTACATCGGGGTCGAGGTGCATGCCAACCTCGTGGCCGGGCTGCTCGATGTCAGGATTCGACAGCAGCCAGCCTGGTCTGATGGCTTCGAATGGTTCGCACTACTCCTGATCGCGGCGATTGCCGCGTTCGTGTTGCCGCGCTTGTCGCCGTTGTCCGCGCTGGCCTCGGTTGCAGCCGTCCTTGCCGTACTGATGGCGGTCAATCTCTGGTTCTGGACCTCGTTCGGCCTGGTCATTCCTTTAGCGTCCCTAATCGCGTGCACGCTGGGTCTGGGCATGCTGCAGATTACCTATGGCTTTTTCGTCGAGCAGCGGAACAAGCGGCACCTGTCACAGATCTTCGGCCAGTACATTCCGCCGAAAGTCGTCGAGGAAATCGACGCAAGCGGAGCCGAAGTCTCCCTGGAAGGCGAGACCCGCGAAATGTCGGTGCTGTTCTCGGATGTTCGCGGCTTCACGTCCATCTCCGAAGGGCTCGATGCGCGCGAGCTGACCCGGATGATGAACGAGTTCCTGACGCCGTTCACCGCGGCAATCCAGAAACACCGTGGCACGATCGACAAATACATGGGTGACTGTGTCATGGCATTTTGGGGCGCGCCGCTCACGGATGAGCAGCATGCGAGCAATGCGCTGGCATCCGCATTCGACATGTTGCGCGCCGTAGAAGCGCTCGACGAGGACTTCGCGGCCAAGGGCTGGCCGTGCATTCGCGTCGGGGTCGGCATCGCCAGCGGCAAGATGAATGTCGGCAACATGGGCTCTGAATTTCGCGTCGCCTACACGGTCATGGGCGACACCGTCAATCTTGGCTCGCGCCTGGAAGGTCTGACGAAACAATATGGTGTCGACATCATCGTCAATGACCAGGCTGCGAAACAGCTCGATGACTTCATCTTTCGTGAACTCGATCTTGTCCGCGTGAAGGGCAAGTCCGAGCCCGTTGCGATATTCGAGCCCATCGGCTCGCGGGCTGAAATCGACGCTGCGACTGACGCGGCCCTGCGGCGCTACGCCGATGCGCTGGCGGCCTATCGAAGCTGCGACTGGGATGTTGCGCAACAACTGTTGGAAAAATTGGCAAAACAGGATGGGCACCTTCTATATAATGTGTACCTTGATCGAATTGATCGGTTCAGGCACGAGCCGCCGCCGGAAAACTGGGACGGAGTCTTCGACCACCTAGTCAAATAACAACGCGCGTGCTCATGCCCTGACTCGGGGGGTTTCTCGAACAATGGTGAAAGCCGAATCGAGCTCTGGCATTCGTGCCGCTGTATTCGCGTGCGCGTGTTTGTGTTTTTCCACACTGCAGGCGGCCGACACGATCGAGATCGCCACGAGCGCGGATGCGCAACAGCTTCTCGCCGACGCGGAGTCCTTGCTGGCGTCCCGGCAAAGTGAATCTGCGTTTGCTCTGCTGGAACCTCACGAGACCGAACTCGCCGGCAACTCCCTCTACGACTACCTGCTCGGCATTGCGGCGCTCGACTCCGGGTTTCACGGCGAAGCCATATTCAGTTTGCGTCGTGCGATCGCCACAGCGCCGCAATTCTCGGGTGCGCGCATGGAGCTCGCTCGCGCCTACTACGAGAGCGGCAATCTCACGCTCGCGCGGCCGTTGTTTGCGAATCTACTGACCGAAAACCCGCCGCCTGGCGTGTACGCGGTCATCGACGACTACATCAAAACGATCGACATCCAGCTGGCGGGGCCACCGCCTCGATTCAGGCCCTATGTCGAGTTCGCAGGTGGTTACGACACGAACGCCAATGCGTCGACCGACGACCAGCAGTTCATGGGATTCTCACTGAGTCCGCAGAACCTCGAGACCGAGTCATCATTCGCCGAGATCGGCGCGGGATTCAACTGGCACAGCCGGAGCAGCCCGCGCTTCGGTTGGTACGCGGGCGGCCGGCTGGGCTACCGGCACAATCCCGACGCGGATTTCATCGACGCCGGTGTGATCAACGGAGTCGCCGGAATGAGCTGGCAACGCGGCCAGTTCTTTGGGCGTGCCGGCGCTGAAGCCTATTGGGCGACGCGCGATGGCGAACCGAATTCCACCTACGGCGGACTCGATGCGCTGTTCGGCTGGCGCCTGTCTACAGCGTGGGATCTCATCGCGGGACTCCGCGGCGGGGCTCTGCGCTATGACGACAGCATCGAAGTACTCGACGTCAATCGACTCCTCTACTCGGCGGGCGTTACGTATCGTTTCTCTCCGCTCGGCAGCGTTGCCCTCGAAGCGGTCGGTGGCAGCGACGCGGAGCAGCAGACCGGCTCTCCGTACGGCAATTCGAAGAGTGGCGGACGCATCGCCCTCACGTTGCCAGTCGGGCAATCCAACCTGTTGTACGCGTCCGTGGGCAGCCTGACCAGCGACTACGACGGCCTGTTCTTCGGCACGACGCGCAAAGACACTCAATTGACGTCGATGGTGCAGATCGAATTCAGGGACGTGTTTACAACCGGCCTGTCCCTGATACCGCGCATTCGCTACATCGATAACGATTCCGACGTCAGCCTGTACGACTACGACCGAACCGAGGCCACCCTCCTGATGAGATGGACGCCGCAATGAATATGAGAATAATGATACTTGTCTGTGCTTTCATCCCGGGGCTGACCGCCGCGGCGGATGCCGGCTCGGTGCTTTTCGCGAAAGGTGACGTCACGGCCGAACGCACGCCTGCGGTCGCGCTCGCCAAGGGCGACGCCATACTAGACGATGACACAATTTCGACGGGCGCAGCATCTCGCGCCCAGCTACTCATGATCGACGGCGCGAAGATCGCGATACGTCCAAACAGCCAGTTGCGTATCGACGAGTATTCCTGGTCGCAAGACCCGTCGCAGGCGAATATCACGACGCGCGATGACAAGAGCGTCATGTCCCTGGTCAAAGGCGGCTTTCGCACGATCACGGGCGCGATCGGCAAAGACAGCAAGGAAGACTACGAAGTTCGTACTGCCGTCGGTGTGCTGGGTATTCGCGGAACCAACTTTGCCGTCCTGCTGTGCAGTGGCGATTGTGGCGGGAACACGGAAGACGGGCTCTACATCGGTGTAACGGCCGGTGCGATCGTATTTCGAAATTCCGCCGGCGAGATCGTCGTCGAGGCCGGCGAGTTCGCCTTCATCCCGATGTCATCGCGCCAGCCCGAAATGCTCACAGTTCCGCCGGCCGTGCTGATTGATGACGCTGACCTGCGTTTCGACGGCTCCGCCGACGATGCCCGGACAGGTTTCGATGACAAACTGGGTACGCGCCGGAGTCCGGAAACCGGCTCCGCGCGGACGCAGGACGACGAGTCAGAAGATGGCACCAAAGCGGGAACGCCCGAGCAGGCGATCATAGGTACCGATCCCGATGGCAGGCCCGTCGATATCACGCCGGGTGAGAGCCCACCGCCGGTGAACGGTCGCACTATCAGCTATTCGACCGGCCCGCTGGGCAGGGCCGACACGATCTTCAGCGGCACACTGTATAACGAGCCGACGCAGCTGCGCCTCGATACCGGCAACAACCTGGAAGGATTCACAGGACCCTATCCGAGCGCAATCGGAATGGACACTGCCGACTTCGGCATTGGCACGGCGAGCAATGTCGAAACCGGCTTCGATTCCGTAACCGTCCTGCGCTGGGGCCGCTGGTCGGGCGGCGTCGCAAGCGGAACCCTCGGTAGCGACGGCAGTGATGTCAGCCTGGACCTCGGAACGCAAAGCCTGCACTGGGTCAGCGGACCCGACATGGCGCCGCCGGTCATGCCGATTACAGGCAGTGCGAGTTACACGCTCGTTGGAGCGACGTCACCGACCGACAGTCTCGGGAATACAGGCGTGCTTGGAAGCGCCACGTTCTTTGCCGATTTCACCAACCTGAGCGTCGATAGCACGCTGGTCATCGATATCGCCGGCTCGAACTGGAGCGCCACCGGCACCGGCAACATCGGTTCGGCCGCCGCTCTTCCCGCTCATTTGTTCAGCGGCAATTACAGCGTCAACATCACGGGCGCGATCACAGGTACCGGAAACGGCGTATTCAGCGGTTTCTTCAGTCAGCCCGGCACGACATCCGACCCATCCTATCCGGGCGGCGTTGGACTGACCTTTAGCCTGCAGGACGGCCAGGGCATCACGACCGTCTCGGGCGCCGCCGTCTTCGCCGATCCGTGACGTTTGACCTGATTATCGTCGGCGCCGGGCCGGCGGGCCTGAGCGCAGCCGCACATGCACAGAAACTGGGCATGAACTACGTACTGCTCGAAAGCAGCAGCGCCCCGGCCAACACGATTCAGCGCTACCAGAAAGGCAAGCACGTCATGGCCGAGCCAACGATCGTGCCTCTGCGCAGTGACCTTGGGTTTACGGCCGGCACGCGGGAGGCCATTCTCGACAGCTGGCAGTCCGGCATAGATTCGCTCGGCGTCAATATCCGTTATGGCTGTGAAGTCACTGCGATAACGGGCCGACGACCCGAACTCGATCTGCAACTGGGCGACGGGGAAACACTGCGCGGCGCTGCTGTAGTCCTCGCCATCGGTCTGCAAGGCAATCCGCGCAAACTGGGCGTAGACGGCGAGGACGATGCCGGCGTGCAGTACACGCTCGATGATCCGGATGAATACAAGGGCGAGTCTGTCGTGGTGGTCGGTGCCGGTGATGCGGCTATCGAAAACGCGGTCGCGCTCGCCAGGAACAACACGGTCACGATCGTAAACCGACGTGACGAGTTTGCGCGCGCCAAGGAAGGCAACCTGACGCTCATCACGCGTTCCATCGAAGATGGCCTGATCAACTGTTTCTACAACACGAACGTCGCCTCGGTCGCACCGAACGGCGCGATCAACCTGAACACCGAAACCGGCGAAACACGTGTGGCGTGCAATCGGATAATCGCGCGCCTGGGTGCGATTCCGCCGCGCCGTTTCGTGGAATCCTGCGGCGTCGAATTTCCGAGCGAAGATCCTACGTCGCTACCGGAGCTCTCGAATCACTACGAGAGCAACGTGCCGGGGCTTTACGTGATCGGCGCACTGGGCGGCTACCCGCTGATTAAGCAGGCCATGAACCAGGGTTATGAGGTCGTCGAGTTCATCAAGGGCAATGACATTCTGCCGGCCGATCACGGCATTCTCGAGGACAAGTTCCGACACCTGCCTGCGTACAAGAATGTGGATAGCACGCTCGACCTGATCCGCAACAGCAGCGGCCTGTTCGAAAACGTCAACGGCCTCGTGCTGCGCGAGCTCGTACTCGCGAGTGACCTGCTGACGCCCAAAGCCGGCGATGTAATCTTCTACAAGAACGATTACACCAATTCGTTCATGTCGATAATCGACGGCGAAGTGGAGATCGAAACGGATGACGGCAAGTTGATCAGCCTTCAGCCGGGCCAGTTCTTCGGCGAGATGAGCCTGCTGTCAGGGCGCCGCCGTTCGGCGACGGTGCGCGCGTCGCGCGACTGTGTGCTCCTCGAATCACCGCGCCGCGAGATCATCAGGTTGATGAACACCTACGAGCACGTTCGTGAGGTCATCGATCGGCACTTCATTGTAAGAACCCTGCGCGCCGGACTGGTGCCGGATGCCCCGCAAGGCGAACTCGAGGCCGTCGCCGCGACCGCGAAGCTGATCTCCTATCGTGCAGACGATTTGCTGTTCAGTGAAGGAGACGACGCCGATGGCCTGCACCTGATTCGCAGCGGTTCGGTATCCGTTTCACGGCGTATCGGCGGGCGCGACATCGTTACGTCCTATGTGGCAGCCGGTAACTACGTTGGCGAGATGGGCCTCGTCGGTGAGACCAGGCGCTCCGCGACCGTTAAAGCCACCGTTGCAACCGAGTCCGTGTTTCTTAGCGCGGAAGTATTCCAGACCATGCTGCTGCGCAACACGGGACTGCGCGAGCGCATTCAGACAAAGGTCAAGGAGCGCATCAGCGAAAACCTGCGCATGGAAGCCGCCCCGGACGCGGGCGACCTGATTTCCTTCCTGATGCAGCAGGGACTTGGCGAAGCCACCGACGTGTTGCTCATCGACGAGTCGCTCTGTATCGGTTGCGACAACTGCGAGAAAGCCTGCGGCGAGACACACGGCGGCACTTCGAGACTGGACCGGGCGGCGGGTCCATCGTATGCGCAGGTGCACGTGCCAACGTCGTGCCGCCACTGCGAAGACCCGCACTGCATGAAAGATTGTCCGCCCGATGCGATCCGGCGCGCGCCGAATGGCGAAGTATTCATCGAGGACAGTTGCATTGGCTGTGGCAACTGCGAGCGCAACTGCCCCTACGGCGTCATCCAGATGGCAAGCGGCAAGGAAGACGCGCCCGGCCTGCTCTCCTGGTTATTGACTGGCAGGGGCGCCGCACCCGGTGAGCGCCAGTCAGTCAACGGACCCGACGCGATCAAGAAGGCTGTCAAGTGTGACATGTGCAAGGACCTGTCCGGCGGGCCGGCGTGCGTCCGCGCATGCCCGACCGGCGCCGCACTGCGCATGAGCCCGGCCGAATTCGTCAACCTGACCAAGGAGGGTCGGTGACGTGCACGAGTCGATACTCGCATTTCGCAAGCGCCGCTACCTGTGGGTCGCGCTGGCCCTGTCCGGTTTGTCGATCGCTCTGTATCTTCTGCACGACCCGCAGGAACCGCCGAATGGCGGCACCTTGCTCGGCTACACGCTCGGCACGGTCGGCGCGTTGATGATCGTGTGGCTTGCGTGGTTCGGTGTTCGCAAGCGGCGATACGCGTCAACGACAGGAACCTTGCAGGGCTGGCTGTCTGCGCATGTTTACCTCGGGGTTGCCCTACTCGTAATCGTGCTGCTGCACGCGGGTTTCCAGGTTGGCTGGAATATCCATACGCTGGCGCTCGTATTCATGGTGCTGGTTATCGCGAGCGGTGTGTACGGCACGTTCATCTACATGAAGTATCCGGAACGGCTCAGCGAAAATCGTGGCGGCGCCAGCCGCTCCGAGCTGCTGGACCAGCTTGCCGACATCGACCGGCGCAGCCGGCGTGTTGCTGAGAAGCTGCCGGACGAGTATCGCGAACTCGTCACGAGTGGGGTCCAGCGGACAGCCCTCGGCAGCACCTTGTGGCAACGCTTGCGCAAGGAAGACAACTCACGCGTCCAGATCGATGGCCAGATTGTGGCGAATCCGGGACAGGAAGCGGCGATGGACTGGCTTGCCGAGCAGCAGTCCCGAGCCGACGCCAATGCGGCCACGACCATCGCTGAGCTCTCCGCGTTATTGCGCAGCAAACGGCAGCTGCTGCGGCAGGTCAATGAGGACCTGCGCCTCCAGGCCGCCATCGAGATCTGGCTGTACGTGCACGTGCCTTTGTCGGCCGGACTCCTGATGGCGCTGGTCGCACACATCCTCACCGTGTTCCTGTACTGGTGACGGCATGACGTACCTGATTCGTTTCATCACGAGAAATGCCGCCGGCGGCGTCGAACAGCATGACCGGCTGGTCGACAGCCCGATCGTGACCATAGGCCGGGCGACCGACCAGGTACTGCACCTCAAGGACAGGCGTGCGCGATTGCAGCACGCGCAGCTCGAACGTAAGGACGGCGCATACCACATCACATCCAGCGCCTTGGCCGGTGTCACGGTAAACGGTAAGTCCCAGCGCGATGCTCGACTCAATGTTGGCGATGTCATTGAGGTTGGTGCGAACATCATTCGCGTCATCGATACGCCGGCGAATGTCGACTTTGCGATCAGCTTTGAGCTCAGCGACGATGCGACCGACGAGCACCTCGCCTCGGAGTGGAGCACGCCGGCAATCGGCATTGCGGGCTGGAGCAAGCGCAAACTGTCGTGGACGCTGGTCGCGGCTGTATTGCTGTTCGGCTTCCTCCTGCCGTGGCTGGTAATGCAGAATTTCCTGACTGCGGGTCCCGTGCATAGCGCTCACTCGAGCGTGGGTGACGAATGCGATGCCTGCCATATAAACCTGTTTCAACGCGTGCCGGATAGCGGCTGTGTCGAGTGCCACACTGTGGCGCGCCATACGATGCAACAGGAGCACGTTGTGCTTGGCGACGTTCGCTGTGCGACCTGTCACCTCGAGCACAACGAACCGGCCGAACTCATCAATCAACACCAGGCTTTGTGCGCGGACTGTCACGCCGATTTGCCTGCCGGCGTCGATCTGCAAAGGGCGAGCGATTTTCTCGATGATCACCCGGATTTCAAGGTCAGCTTGAAACGCCCTGTTGAGCTGGAGGACGGCGGTCTCGACTGGCAGGTCGAGCATGTGGACCTGGCCGGTGCCCGCGATGCCGAGCGCTCCAACCTCAAGTTCGATCACAAGGTCCACCTGGCGGCCGATGGCATCATGACGCCCGACGGCAACCGGGTCGTGGAGTGCAACGAGTGCCACGTGCCGGAGCCCGGTGGCGCGCGCATGCTGCCGGTATCGATGGACGAGCACTGCGCCTCCTGCCATACGCTTGCGTTCGATCCGGACGATCCATCGCGTACGGTTCCGCACGGTGACGCCGAAGCCGTCATGCAGGCACTGGTCGAGTATTACAGCGCCCGGCTGCTCGGCGACGATCCCGATGCCGTGGACCGGCGCGTACGGCGGCCGGGGCAAAGGCTGACACGTGCGGACCGCGACCGCGTTGCAGCCGAGGCACGCGGACAGGCCCTGGCAGTTGCGGAGGACCTGTTCGAGCGGCGCGCGTGCATCAACTGCCATGAAGTCACAAAGACCGGCGGCGAGTTTCCCTGGCATGTGCAGGCCGTTCAGCTGACCGAACACTTCTTCCCGCACACGAACTTTTCGCATGCGGCGCACGACACCGAAGTAACTTCGTGCGACAGCTGCCACAACGCCACGGCCTCGGAAGCCGCGACGGACCTGCTGATCCCTGGCATCGACGCATGCCGCGACTGCCACGGCAGCGGCGAGCGCCGCAGGAACTCTGCCGGGCAACTCCCGAGCACGTGCGTCATGTGCCACGGGTTCCACTTTGAAACGAAAGACGAGTATCCGTGAGGCGCGCCGCGCTTCCATTGCTACTCGTGCTGCTCGCCGCGAACTCCTGCGGTGGTGGTTCCAGGCCCCAGTCAGAGGGCATTGATCCGAATACGCCGCCCGCCGGCTGCGATGGCTCCTGCGCGGACACACCAACATCGCTGACCGTGACCGAGGTAGAGGACGTCATCGCGCGCGCGGTCAACGAGGCACAGGCCCGCGGTGTCAGCGCGACTATTGCTGTCGTCGATCGGGCAGGCAACACGCTCGCCGTCTTTCGTATGAACGGAGCCGCGACCGCGGTCACTGCTGTCTCACCGGGGAGCGCCGTAGATGGCGGCCTCGAAGGGGTCAACATCCTGCCCGACACGATGGCCGCGATTACCAAGGCGATCACAGGCGCGTACCTGTCCACGGAAGGCAACGCATTCAGCACCCGCACCGCCAGCCAGATCGTGCAGGATCACTTCAATCCACAGGACAACCAGCAACCCGGAGGGCCACTCTTCGGCGTGCAATTCAGTCAACTGCCCTGTTCCGACCTGCTGACGCGTTACTCGGGCGGCGTCCCCGCCGCTGGCCCGCATCGCTCGCCTTTGGGGCTGGCCGCGGATCCTGGCGGCTTTCCGCTGTACAAGGCCGGCACGCCGGTGGGTGGTGTTGGCGTAATCAGCGACGCTATCTACTCGTTCGACGCCGATATCTCGGACACGGATGTCGATGACGACGAGCTGATCGCACTTGCTGCTGCCAGCGGACTCGCGGCACCTGACGATCGTCGCGCTGACCGCGTGTCCGTCGATGGCCGCTTGCTGCGGTTCTCGGACGGCAATACGAACGACCTGCAGGCAGATCCCAACAGCGCACCTTCGTTCGCAAGCATCAACAACGTAGCCGGAACATTGCAGGCCGTGCCCGGTTACGTTGCCGCCACGGTCAGTGCCGGCACCGCATTCGGGCAGGCGGCGTCGGGAATACGGCCCGACACGCTGGACTACCCGGGACTCGATGCCTTCGTACTCGTCGATAACGCGAACGCGGAGCGCTTCCGACCCCTGGCCGGCACTGACGGGGCCGGGGCACTGACGGCTGCGGAAGTCCAGTCAATACTTGCCCAGGCCCTGGCCGTTGCGAATCGCTCGCGCGCGCAGATTCGCCAGCCCTCGGGTTCGCAGGCGCGGGTCTCGATTTCCATTGTCGATTCGAACGGCGTCATTCTCGGGATCGTGCGCAGCAGGGATGCCCCGATGTTCGGCGTCGATGTGTCACTGCAAAAAGCACGGACCGCGACGTTCTTCTCGTCGGCTGCCGCTGCCGCGGCGCTAAACGGCGTGCCAGCGGCGACGTACTTGGACGGCGGTCTCGTGGTACTGCGCAAGGAACCTCTGTCGCAGTACGTGACTGCGGTACGCGCTTTTCTCGGCCTGCCCAATGCACTGGCAGACGGAGCGATCGCCTTTTCCGACCGCTCCGGCGGCAACCTGTCGCGCCCTTTCTATCCCGATGGGGTTACGGGCAATCCGGAAGGGCCTTTCAGTAAGCCGCAAGGAGAATGGAGCCCATTCTCGACCGGCCTGCAACTCGACCTCGTCTACAACGCGCTTGTGCAACACGTTGGCTTCGTGTCGAACCTCGTGGTGGCGGACGTACCGACGAATTGCACGGGTATCGATGGCTTTGACAATGCTTTCAACCAGTCCGGTGTCATTGCGCAACTCGCTAACGGCACCCAGATTTTTCCTGGCAGCGTGCCGATTTACCGCGGCTCGCAACTGGTTGGTGGTATCGGCGTGTCAGGCGACGGTGTCGATCAGGATGACATGATCGCATTCCTTGGCGTTCACGAAGCAGCCCAGCAAGGCGGTGGCTTCGGCAATGCGGCGCCGAACATACGCGCCGATACGCTTGTGCCCCAGGGCGCTCGTTTGCGCTACGTGAACTGTCCCGTCACGCCTTACCTCAACAGCGACGAACAGAATGTCTGCGCGAACAAGTAAATTCGCTTGCCTTGCAGCCATTGCTGCGATGTCGGTTCCGCCGCTCGCAACCGCCGAAGCGCCTGGGCTGCGGCCCGACTGCGCCGAGTACCTCGAGCGACTGCGTCGCCGGCCGGGTGATCCGCCGCGCGACGGTCACGCCTGCGACGAGGCCGGCCTCCCTCCGGCAATCTGGGGAAACATGCCGATAGTTGCTGCGATTCCCGATCGCTGGCGCATCGTCACCGCGGTCGGTTACCCGGAGAATCTCTGGGATCCCTACAACGGCAACAACGTGCTCAAGGGCGACCGTCCGGCCTTCGGCGAGGACTGGTTCTTCGCCCTCAACCTTGTTTCCGATTCGACCTTCGAGAATCGCAATATCCCGACGCCCGTTGCGATAAGCACGTCATCTGACCCAGGTGCGCTAGACGTAATCGGCCGTCCCGATCAGACTGCGTTCACGCAGAACTTCCTGCTTGAAGCGGTTCTTTACAAAGGCGAGACCGTCTTCAAACCACCCGACTACGAGATTCGCTTTCTGCCTGTTATCAACCTGACGCGTGTCGACGTCGAGGAGCCCGGTGCCCTGTTCGTCGATCCTACCCGCGGCGCGTCACGCAACGACAGCTTCGTCGGCATCCAGGGCCTGTTTCTCGACAAACATCTCCGCAACGTGTCGGAGCGTTACGATTTCGACAGCCTGCGCATTGGCATCCAGCCGATCACGGCGGACTTTCGCGGCTTTCTCTTCCAGGACAGTCCCGTGGGGATACGCCTGTTCGGCACGCGCGACAACAATCGCTGGCAGTACAACCTCGGGGTTTTCCGGCGCCTCGAGAAGGATACGAACAGCGGCCTCAATGACGTTTCGGCCGATCTTCGTGATGACGACATCTTCCTGTTCAACGTGTACCGGCAGGACTTTCCGTTCCTCGGCTTCACGTCGCAACTCGCGCTCGTGCACAACCGCAATAGCGAGACCAACGAACGGTTCGTCGACGATAACGGCTTCCTAAATCGTCCTGCGGCGATCGGTATACAGGAAGCTCGCGAATACGACGTTACCTATTTCGGCTACAACGGCGACGGTCATATCGGCCGGTGGAACCTGACGGCCTCCGCCTATTATGCATTCGGCAGCGAGTCGCCCGCGACGTTCAGCAACCTCGAAAGCGATATCAGCGCCGCATTCGCGGCCGTGGAAGTATCGCGTGACTTCGACTGGATTCGTCTGCGCGCTACGTTTGTATACGGCAGCGGTGATGACGATCCCTACGACAACAAGTCGACGGGATATGACGCAATTTTCGAAAACCCGTTAATCGCGGGCGCGGACACGAGCTTCTGGATCCGACAGGCTACGCCACTGATTGGCGGAGGCCGGGTAACCCTGTCGTCCGCAAACGGCCTGCTGAATTCGATGCGCCCAACGAAGCAACACGGCCAATCCAATTTCACGAACCCGGGTATTGTGCTTGCGGGCATCGGCGCCGACCTCGAGGTCACGCCCAAGACGCGCGTCTCGCTGAACGCGAACCAGCTTTGGTTCGACGACACGGCGGTCCTCGAAGCCGCTCGCAACCAGGGCAACATCGACACGAGCATCGGTCAGGACCTGTCCCTGTCCATAACCTATCGGCCGTTTACCTCGCAGAACATCGTCCTGAGACTGGCGGGCTCGATGCTGGTACCGGGTGACGGCTACAAGTCCTTGTACGGCGAGGACAAGCCCTATTCCGTGCTGGCTAACCTGATACTGGCGTACTGAATGAACAAGAGACTGCTCATTTTCATCCTTCTATTGCCACTGTCCTTAATTGCGGCAGAGGGCGAACGCCCGCGCGAGGTCGAATACCCGGACTATCCGCCCGCGCCTGAGAAGCAGACGCGGCAACAGGCAGATATGAAGAGTTTCGGCTGTGTAAGCTGCCACTCCGAAACCGACGCATCCAGCATGCACGACAGTCCGTCGGTCGTGCTCGGCTGCACCGACTGTCATGGCGGCCGCGCCAGCGTGCAAAAACCCGACGGCGCGACTTCGGGCGAGGCCTATGATGCCGCGCGCGATGAGGCCCATGTCGCGCCCCTGTACCCGGAGACCTGGCACTACCCGTCGAGCGCAAACCCGAAACAGTCCTACACGCTGCTCAATCACGAGAGCCCCGAGTTCATTCGCTTCGTCAATCCATCGGACTACCGCGTCGCCGAAACGGCCTGCGGTGCCTGCCACCAGAAGATCATCGACGCCAACATTCGCAGCATGATGGCAACGGGCGTCATGCTGTGGGGCGGTGCGGCGTACAACAACGGCATCCTGCCGTTCAAGAATTACATTCTCGGCGAGGGCTACACGCGCGACGGTGAGCCCGCCAGCGTCACGGGCGCCACGCTGGATCCGGAGGTTGCCAAACAGCATGGCGTCATCCCGCAGTTATTCCCGCTGCCGACGTGGGGAAGCGTCAAGCCGGGTGATGTATTCCGCGTATTCGAATCGGGCGGGCGCAACATCACCAACCTGTTCCCGGAGACCGGGAATCCGAACGTGCTCGGGCAGATCCAGCGACTCGAGGAGCCCGGCAAACCCGACAACCGGCAGTCCAATCGCGGCCCGGGCACGGGAGCCCGAATCGCGGTACCGCTCATCAACATCCACAAGACGCGCCTCAACGATCCGTTCACATGGTTCATGGGCACGAATGACCAGCCGGGCGACTATCGGTCTTCGGGTTGCGCGTCGTGCCACGTCGTCTATGCGAACGATCGCGACCCACGCCACTCGGGCCCCTACGCCGTGCATGGCCGCGACGGTGAATCAATAAGTGCGGATCCCGTGATCCCGCAGGACGAGCCCGGGCACCCGCTGCGCCACGAATTCACGCGCGCCATCCCGACGAGCCAGTGCATGGTCTGTCACATGCATCAGCCCAACATGTTCCTGAATTCCTACCTGGGCTACACGATGTGGGACTACGAGTCCGACGCGCCCTTCATGTGGCCCGAAGAGCAGCAGGAACTTTCCATCGAGGAGCAGCGCAAGGTTCTCGACCGCAACCCGGAAGGGGCCGTCGTCCGCGGCAAGTGGGCCGACCTCGATTTCCTGCGCAACGTAACCGACCTGAATCCGCAATTGAACGACACGCAGTTCGCCGATTACCACGGGCACGGCTGGAACTTCCGTGCGATTCAGAAGCGCGACCTGCGCGGCAACCTGCTCGATGCCGACGGCAACATCGTCGCCAATGACGACCCGGACAAGTTCAAGAAATCCGTCCACATGTCGTCGATACATGTGGACAAGGGCATGCACTGCGTCGACTGCCACTTCACGCAGGATAATCACGGCAACGGCCACATCTACGGCGAAGTTGCGAGTGCCATCGAAGTCGAGTGCAAAGACTGCCACGGTACGGCGCAAGCCTACCCGACGCTGCGAACCTCGGGACCGGCTGCACCGCCTGGCGGAACCGACATGCGCCTGTACCGCAACGATGACGGCAAGCGCCGCTTCGAGTGGCAGGGCGACAAGCTGATCCAGCGCTCGGTGCTGAACCCGGAAATAGAGTGGGAACTCAGCCTCGTCAGGGACTCGGTCGACCCGGGACATGCCGAGTACAACGAGAAAGCCGCGCGCGCCAAGCTCATGAGCAACAATGTGCAGACGCAGGCATGGGGTCCGGACATCCCGGCCGCCGATCTCGCCCACCAGGACGAAGAGATCGAGTGTTACACCTGCCATACGGCGTGGATTACGAGCTGTGCGGGCTGTCACCTGCCGATCGAAGCCAACTGGAAGACCGAGAAACATCATTACGAAGGTGGCGAAACCCGCAACTACGCCACCTATAACCCGCAGGTCGTGCGGGACCAGATGTTCATGCTGGGACGCCGGGGGCCATTGAACGACAGCAAGATCGCGCCGGTGCGCTCCTCCTCGGCACTTGTATTGTCGTCGACCAATGCAAATCGCGAACGCCTCTACGTGCAACAGCCGCCGGTCGCCGCGAGCGGTTACAGCTCGCAGGCCCTGAATCCGCACTTCCCGCACACGACGCGCAAGACAGAGACCAAGACCTGCAGTAACTGCCACCTGAGCGCAGAAGGCGACAACAATGCGTGGATGGCCCAACTGCTGTTGTTCGGCACGAACTTCGTGAATTTCGTGGGCTTCAACGTGTGGGCGGGCCTCGACGGTGGCGTGATCGGAGCGCAGGTCACGGAATGGGATGAACCGCAGGCAGTCATCGGCAGCTATCTGCACCGCTACGCTTACCCCGACAACTATGCGCAACACGCGGAGAACGACAGGATGTTGCAAACAGCCGCAACCCATGGCGGCGGCCCGGCCAGCTGTGTGCAGATGCGCGGCGAGTACCTGTACACCGCGGAAGGCAGGAAAGGCATGCAGGTTTACGACATTGCCAACATTGCGAACAAAGGATTCAGCCAGCGCATCGTCGAGCTGCCGTTCAGCAAGGTCGGCCACGATTCCGATGTGAGCTCGAAATTCGCCACTTGCGTCGCGCTACCGACGAACCAGCCCGTGCATCCGCCGCGCAACGAAGGCGACCTCATGCGCGTGGACAACCAGGAGCAGCCATTCCATCCGATCTACAACTATGCGTTCGTTACCGACAGCGTCGAAGGCCTGATCGTCGTCGACATTACGACGTTCGGTGACGGCGACCTGAACAACAACTTCATTCAGCGGGCATTGACCTGGAACCCGAACGACGTACTTGCGGGCGCGAAACACATCACGGTCGGCGGCCACTACCTGTACATCATTACCGCCCAGGGCCTCGTGATCGTGAATGCCGACGACCCGCTGGCACCGTCAGTTGCCGCCGTCATGCCTCTCATCGATGCGCGCGCATCGGCACTGCAGTTCCGTTACCTGTTCCTTACCGACGGCAGCGGCTTGCGTGTCGTCGATGTCACGAATCCGACCAGGCCCCGCTTAACCGAAGCACGTGTACCGATTGAAAACGCCGAACGCGTCTATGTCGCCCGTACCTACGCCTACGTCGCCGCGCGCTCGCAGGGACTCGCCATCGTCGATGTCTGGAAACCCACGGAACCGAAACTCGAACAGTTCTTCACGGCGGACGGGCAGATTCGTGATACGCGCGATGTCGTTGTCGGTACGACCAACGCCTCCTTGTTTGCCTATCTCGCTGACGGTGACGCCGGTATTAAAGTCGTACAGCTCACCTCACCCGACCTGCAGCCGAATTTCTATGGTTTCAGCCCGCTGCCCAATCCCGAACTGATTGCGAGCTACCCAACCGACAAGCCTGCATTGTCGTTGTCCAAAGGCCTCGACCGCGACCGCGGCGTCGATGAGACCGGCGGACAAATCGCCGTGTTCGGCCGCAAGGGCTCGCGACCACTCAATCAAGACGAGATGCGCAAGCTGTATCTCGACGAAGAAGGAAACCCCTGGTATGTCGAAGATGAATAGAACATCACTCGCCTGTCTGGGCTTGCTGCTTGCGAGCAGCACTATCGCCGAGTTGCCACAAAACGATGGCAACGTGCACATGGGCGTCGCGACCTGCGCCGCTTCGCAATGCCATGGCTCGGCCGTTCCGCAAGACGGTTCGAATGTCCTGCAGAACGAATACGTCACCTGGACACAGGATGATCCACACTCGCGCGCTTACGATGTCCTGAGCAATGACCAGTCCCGACGCATCGCCGCGCGTCTCGGCCTGAAGTCGGCGACTTCCGCGAGAATTTGCCTCGACTGCCATGCCGACAATGTCCCGGCAGAACGCCGCGGCGAACGTTTTCACATGTCGGACGGAATTGGTTGCGAAGCCTGCCACGGCGGGGCGGAAAACTGGCTTTCCACTCACTACAACGTGCCGACCGTCACCCATGGGGACAACCTGAACGCCGGCCTGTACCGTTCGGAGAATGTCCGCGACCGCAGTGAACTGTGCCTGTCCTGCCACCTCGGGACCCGCGACAAGTTCGCGACACACCGCATCATGGCAGCCGGCCATCCGCGGCTCGCTTTTGAGCTCGACACGTTCACGGAACTCTGGCGCACGGCGGGACGGCAACCCCACTATCGCGTCGATGCCG